>JBCCIM010000121.1 GCA_039111535.1 Bacteroidota bacterium
AGAAGAGAGAGAGGGAAAACGAGATTGTACCTCAACGCCTTGCACGGCTCTGTGCTGGTTGTTGCTGTGGCCGTGGGGGCGCGCGCGTGTGTGCTTGTACGTCGCGTGCAAGCAGGAGATCTTCAAACTGCGTTATCGGATCAGGCAGCGCGTTGATGTCACCATTCTCGATGGCATCCATGATGGCCTTGAAGTCATTGACCAGTGCAGTGACCTGGTTTACGCCGGCATTCTGTAATTGGGCCTGCAACGCATCCTCAAAATAGGCAGCGTCTTTCAGGAAGAACTCAACAACATCCAGGGCTTCGGTAACCACTTTGGGGATTTTGTCGAGATCGTCTAGCCCAACGGCCTCAATGATATCCCATAGCTTGACGACACCAAAAAGCATCGGCACTGGTACAGCAGCGCCGTCAGAGCTGAAAAATTCTTCCGGATTAAACTGGCCGCCCGAAAATGTATCAGCCTTCCCGCCAACAGGGCCTGTTTTGCGGGAAAAAGCTTTAACATCCATATTCGGCTTGATGAGCCCGCCGCTCTGCTCCCCCTTGCCATCAAAATCGAGCCCGAGATCTTCCAGGAAATCAAAAAACACTTCGCCCTGGTTGCTCGGTGAGAATCCATTGTTGAGGTACGCAGCTGCAAAAGAAACGGGTGTAGCACCGTCGGGTGCATTGTCGCCGAGAAGATGTTTAACAGCCGGCACCACAAGATTGGCCCGGCTCACAACAGGCGCAAAAAATGGCCGCGCTGTTACTTGCTTGACCTCAAAATCAAAATCAACGGTTTCAAAAATGGTGTCGCCCGGAATGGCAGCCGGCGTATAGGTTACTGCCTGCCCCCCCATCACATGATTATTACGATTGCCGTCACCATTGGTATATCCCTCGCGCAGCGCTTTCATTCTCAGTCCAGTCCCAACACTGCCTTCATCACTCCCAGCCGCCACAGCATCGACAACATCTTTCTGTATAAAAGCCAGTGGCATTGTGACGTCGTGCACTTCGCCAGCAAGGTCCTCCATCTTCACATTGAAAAGGAAGTCAATGCCGTTCACCTGAGGCCAGAATACGGTGTCGGACGTCGGGTCGAGCAAAGAGGTAATGGTTGTGACCAACTCCACGCGCTTGAAAGGCATTTGCCGCTGCTCAGCCGCACTCCCCAACATGCCACAAACAATTTCTGGCTGGCGTACAATAATGAATTCCCTTTTGCGGAGGTATGCTACCCGCGCATTGTTATCATTGGGATGTGATTGGAATTTTCGCTCAGTAATTTCAACTTTTGCAGCCGCATTGCCAAAAGGAAACAAAACGCCCTCATTGACTACTTTTACGTAGTGGTCCCTACCCAACGTCCCACGGTTAACCCACTCAGACACCGAAAGTCCGTCAGGCGGCTCCCAGGCACCTCGAACATGCAACCAGGCCCCTAAACTACTTAACATAAGCTGGCGAGCTTTTACCGGCTTCGGCTCATAATTTGGGATGGCAAAGTTAGCACTAAGCTCTACAATTTGCGTCCTATTCGACGCTGACAGAGAAGTAGCAAATCCAATACCGCTGCCCTGATTGTTATTTCCAGGATCAGGGTTATAATCATCCGCCCAAATTGCGCGGAGCGACTTCATGTCAAAGTCTTCTTCGCTAATTTCTCCTTTGTACCGAATCCCCATGCGAGAATGCCATAACTCTGTGCGGCCTGTTTGCTCTGACGACTTGGGCAATTTTGCGTGGGTCCAGCCGGCGTACTCATTCGGCGAGAGGTACATCCGGAACGGGGCCTCAATAGCCGTTTCGATAGGCGACGGTGGCTTGGGCACAGGATTAACGTTTACAACCTGGTTCACAACGCCCGCTGCGGTAAAATTACCCGCCTGATGGGCGCCGGCCGCCACCTCGGATGCCCTGATAACAGCTTTGGCAAGCGGTGAAGTCTGTGCCACCAACTGGTCCCTGTGCTCCCCGATAAGGCGCTGCGCGCGCGTAGCGCTGCGCTCTTCAGTGTTAGCTGGAGCTCGACGTATTACCCCAACCTCCTGACCAAAGCGCTGATTCAGTTGCTGATTGATCGTCGTGTTGTTTTGCGCACGCAATGCCTTGATCGCACCGCGTACGGCCGGCACCTGCTCTCTGGGTGTACCTGCAAAACTGCCAAGACTCCCGCCACTTATTCCCCCTAGAATACCCACATTGAGTTCAATTTCAGGTGCTTTGGCATTGGCCGCCAAATTCATTTGAAGCGTCTCACAGGCTTCAAGCAACCCTTCAAGGGAATAAGGAATTACTGTTCCGGCTGGCACCTTAAATGCAATCCGGCTTTGCCCGGCCAGCATGGCATTTACAGGCGGCGGCTTTGGGGTAACGGTATCGTCTTCTGTTTCCGGAAATACTTCTTCCAAAATGTGTTGGGGCGGAAAATGCACAACCATGTAGGCATTGCCGCCAGCAATCAACTTCGGTCCCTGTATGCTTTCTCCTCCTGCTCCGGGCGCAACAAAATCCAACGCATCGTCTCCTCCGTCTTCCAGCTGAATGTTGTAGAACTCAAAACCCAGGGTCAGGAAATCTTCGGGGCGAATCATTTGTACTTTCAGATCCGCGAGCAGTAGTTGCGGCTTTGCAGCCAACGTACCCGCCTTCACGTGGACCAGGTTACCCGATGCTTCTTCCAACTTTACCCGTTGAGCCGTCGAGAAGGCAATCCGGGTGCCTGGTGCGGAAGCTATTGGGTGTACAATGACATCAGCGTTTTTCGGTGGCACAAGGGTGCCCAGAAGCGCCGGCGTACAAGATAGCTGCTCCAATTTGCCATCTTGCGCAACCATTTCGAACGAGGGTCTGTTGTCATCGTCACCAACCAACAAACTATGCTGTCCGAGGTGGATCCAGGTTGGTGCTGTGCCAAAAGAGGCGCGCAATGCAGCATGGCTGCCGGCAGGCGAAAAAGTCTGCGCATAGATGGGATTGCGCAACGGCAAGCTAACCGGTGCCCCATCAAATTCTTGCAAGTCCGGTGCGGGTTTGACCCGTAGCTTTCCTGCTTCATCCGTCCCTTCCAGTACAACACCCTGGTACAGGCGGCCGCGCTGAGACTGCCCGGTTTCCAGTTTTACCCGGCCAAACGCATTGGTATCAGCTGCAAAATCCCAGTCACTGGCTTTTGTAAGGACTGGCGTTATGTCCCATGTGTGTTCGCCTCGCTCTGCTTCAAGTACTGTACGGCGTTTTACAGTTTGCTGGAACAGCGAAGGCATATCACTGCCGGCCAAACGGATAGCAACCCGATCAGCCTTTAGCACACCCTCAGGCAAGTAGATTTTAGCCAGATTACGCCGGTGCAGCTGCATCGTCCAATCGGGCCAGAAGGTCACAGTAGCCTTGCCCTTGAGCTGCATCAGGTGCTGCCCCTGCATGCCTTTCAAGCGGTGGTTAAAAGATGCTTTAGCCTGTGCTTTCCTGAGTTGCAGGAGCCAGGGCTCAAACGGACCTTCATTCTGAAACCCGTTTGCCATAACAAGCTGCATCGTCCACCCTTTGACGGCAGGCGATAGCGTGCAGCTAAAATCAGCCGGCAACCCGGTCCCCGGGAAAAGTGCACCTTGCAAGCGAATGGTAACTGCGTTTTCTGCCCGATCAATAGCCAGGCGAGGCGTCCCTCCAAACTGTTTTGTATCGATAACCCATCGGTCTTTGCCCCGCATGCTAAACGCAACGCGGCCTCTTGACGCTTTCATGGTAACCGCACCTAGCACGGTAGTCCCGATGGACTTAACAACGGGCATCGCTCCCAGTGCGGCCATTGTACCGAGCATTTCGCGACGATTCAGTACGATGGTTGCTTCTTTGCTCAGAAGCTCAGAAGGCGTTGTATGCCGCTTGATTGTGGGCAGGCAACGGGTGCGCAAGGTGGATAGGTTGAGTCGGATCTTGGGCATGTCTGCAAGATGAGCATGACCTCCTGCGTCGGGTGGCCGGCAGGAAATCGGTAATAGAGAAAGCAACTGATGGATACGCCATTCTCTAGCACATGCGTGAAGCAAACGCAAAACCCGCAATCAACATTCAATTTTTTTTATAAGCGCCCCCAGAACTGTAGTGCAGGTAGACCCAGGTACCATACCCATAGCGTCTAAAAAACTGGGTAAACAAAAAAGGCCCTGACGCAAACGCCAGGGCCTAAAAAACAAGAAGCTCGATTGCTTAATTCAGGTCGATACCTGCACAGGCAGCAGCGCCTTCAGCATTATCATCGTCGCCCGTCTGGACATATGACTGGAAGAGGGCAGTACATACCCCACTTGCGTCATCACCAGCAGCTTCGAAGAGCTTTCTAGCTTCTTCAAGCGGCGTAATAGCACGCTGAAAATAGCTTTTGCGTTCTTCAGTAAGCATATCCAGTTTACCTTCAGCTTCCTTGATCTGGTCGCTTGAGTAGTCAGAGCGGTTGGCACGCAGTTCATCGTCGATTACGGTGATCTCTTCATTGATCTCAACCGCTTTGTTCACGTAAGAAGCACCCAGGTTGTAGTGGGCAACGCCATACGTAGGATCGATATCGATAGCAGCGGCAAACTGCTCAGCAGACTCATCGTACTTCTCAGCTTCGAGCAACAGGGTGCCAAAGTTGTAGCGGTACAGTTTGTTGTCTGGCTCCCGCTCAACAGCAGCAGCATAGTCCTGCATGGCACGATCCATCTGGCCATCTGCGATGTATGCGTTGAGCAGCTGTGACTGCAGGTCTTCGCGCTCTGGAAACAGTTCACGAGATTCTTCCAATAGTGCAATAGCTTTGCCAAGCTCATCTTTACTCTGGTAGATGTTGGAAAGCAGCAGGTAGGTATCTGCTTCGCGCTCCCCTTTCTCGATAGCCATTTCGAAAGGCGTAACAGCGTCATCCTGGCGGCCGGCGTTAATCAGGGCATAAGCCTGGTTTACGTAAGGCCCGCTAGAATCTGGCTGGATAAAAGACGTGCTCTGGAAAAACTTGACAGCTTCTTCGTAGGCAGCCTCATCTTCACGGCCGCGATTAAACGCCTGGATGCCAAGCTGAAACTCGCCAACATAAGCTTCTCTGAGCTTCTGGAGAGCTTCTGCATTGTCTGGCTGAAGTGCCAACGCACCGTTGTAAGCTTCAACCATGCGGTTAACCAATCCAATATGCTGATCTGCATCGCGTACTTCGCTGGCCTGCTTCTGAAGGAGTTTACCTTTTACCAGAAAGGCTTCAGCGTTTGTGGGATCTGCAGCGATACTTTCATCAAGTTTCTGGAGGTAGTCGTCGTAATCGACATCTTCCAACGTAAGTGCCAGTTTTGCACCTTCAACGTTGGGGTCTCCACCGCATCCTGCGCCTAGCAGCAGTATCCCAACGAGGAGCACACTGCTTAAAAGACATAGTTGCTTGTTCATTGTTGTGTTGCCCTCCGGCAATAAGTGATTACTGTATGATCGATATGTCGGATGTTAAGCCGATACATCTCTAATCTTTTACGATTTAATTAATCAATCGCATTAAACCATAGCTTTGCAGTATAAAAACGATTGCTATGTGGTTTCAACCCCTTTGACGTTTATTCAAAGGGGCAGAAACTTATGAAATTTAACGCTTTGCACAAAAAAGTGCAGCTTTTTTCTTTCTTTCTTTGAGCAATTTGGTCTTACACCACCCACGAAGACACATCTTTACCCACAGAGTTGCTCTTTTAGAGCCCCGCGCGCTGCTTTATATGACAAATCTGCAGTTTGCCTGCTGACAACTTGCATACGCCCTGTCAACTTATCATTTCGGAGGTTGACAGAATTACAGCGCCTCCGACAAATCTACAGACCCTGGATCCTGCGAGGTTGCCGTTCTGTCTGCTTTTGGCAAATGGCACATCGGTTGTAAATAAATGGCTCGTCTGCACAACGAATTTCACAGCACATAAGCTATTTATAAACAAACATTTAGGTATTCATAAATGAACAACGTAATCCGTTTCTCACCCAACCGTATGCAACACGAATTCGATCGCATTTTCAACGACTTCTTCCCCGCCCGGCACGTGCCTCGCACCAACCACGGCGCCCAAAACAACTGGACGCCCAACGTCGATTTAAGTGAATCTGAAGATGGGTATATGCTGGCTTTTGACCTGCCTGGAATGAACAAAAAAGACATCACCATCAATTTTCAGGATGGCGTGCTCACGGTTTCAGGCACCCGCGAAGAAGCCGTAGCGGGTGAAGGGCAAAACTTTTTGCGCCTAGAGCGCAGAAGTGGTGGGTTTGAGCGGTCTTTCAAGATCCCAAATGCAATTCAGACCGACAAAATCAGCGCAGCTTACAAAGACGGTGTATTAACCGTCACGTTGCTTAAAGCTGAAGAAGTTAAACCTATCAAGGTGAAAGTGTCGTAACGGTACTTCCTCCTCATCGTTGAAGGGCTGCGTATACCATGCGCAGCCCTTTTTTATGACCCTCAGGCTGGTTGCACAACCCGCAATTTTATGCGTTCTTTCTAGCATTGCGGCCGGCAATCATTGAATCAACACTGCTATGTGGGAAGAAAAACTTGCGATCTACGACAAACTGGTAGCCACCCGTCCTGAACTGGAACGAAAGGGCAAAACCATGCCCTACACCTCTGCAAACGGGTACATGTTCAGCATGCTAAACAAAGCTGGAGAGATCGGCATTCGGCTTTCCAAAGCTTCAGGAGAGAAGTTCATGGAAACGCATAACACGACACGTTTCAAGTCGCATGGCGCTTTTATGCAAGGATATGTGCTTATCCCTGAGTCGCTGTACGATAATATGGCATTGCTCTCAGCTTGCCTTGCCGAGAGTCATGCGTATGTACAATCTTTACCTCCAAAAAAGAAGGCGCCGGCCAAAAAGAAGGAGGCGCCAAAGAAAAAGTAAGGGGTTGCCTGAACAGCTAAACCACGGGCTCGTGCTCAGTGATTGTGAAAGGAAGTTGCAAAATGAAAGAGCTACCTACGCCAACTTCACTTTCGGCCGTTAAGCTGCCACCGTGTGCGCGGGCAATGGCCCAACTGATGGGCAAACCAAGCCCCGTACCTCTTTTCCGACGCGTACGAGGGCCTGAACCGCTGTAGTAGCGGTCGAAGATGTGCTGTAAATCATCAGCATCAATGCCGCATCCGGTGTCAGAAACTGCAATACGAATCCCCGCATCGGTTACCCCTGCATGGAGGCTTACGGTGCCACCGGCCGGCGTATGGTTTCTTGCGTTAGACATGAGGTTATCGAGCACACGCAATAGACGCACCCCATCCCCTTCGATCATTGGCAACGACTGGGGCAAATCCAGTTCGAACCCGATATCATCTTTTGCCAGGGCCTGCCGGTGCGTATTTGCAGCATCTGACAGCAATTCAGCAAGCGGAATCGGTTCTTTGCGCAGCGGGGCGTGGGCACTATCGAGCAAGCTGAGTTCAAACAGGTCGCCGATTAGTTTTTGCAGGTACTTGCCCTGCCGTTCAGCGGTATTTACAGACTCAAGGGCAGAATCCCGGTGTCCGCCTTCGAGGTAGCGGTTGGTTTCTTCAAGATAGCCAAGCAAGGCTGCCAGCGGCGTCCGGAGATCGTGGCCAAAGTTGGCGATCATTTGCCGGCGCAATTTGTCGGTTTGGCGCAGCGCATCCATGCTGTGCTCAACGTCTTCAGCCATCAGGTTGATGGCTTTGGCAAGCCGGCCAAGCTCGTCTTCAGACTCGGTAGTTACACGCGCTGAATAGTCGCCGGCACCAATACTTTCAACCTGCTGCATCATGTCACGTAGCGGTTTTACAATGCGCCACGTAAAAAAGCCACCAATGATCAGCGCAGTGACCAGCGACAGAATAATCACGTACCGCACGGCAGAATAGAATGCCCGGTAAGTCCCAAGTAATTCCTGGTCGATCAGGTTGGTAAGCGGCTGGATAAGCACTCCGCCGATGCGGGTCCCACCACCATCATAAATCGGGGCAACACCGTAGGTAATACCACCCTCCGTTTCCCTCCGATCTGTGTACACCGTTACCCTGTCTTTTTTCAGCTCTTCACCAATATGGCTCGGGGTATTTACCACCAGCGGACTTGGTTTAAGGGCACCTTTGAATTCGTCCGGATCGGGTTGAATGGTTCGAATTACCCTGCCGTTTGCATCAAGCAGCGTGATTGGATCAGGGAAACGCGTACTCAGGTCGATGACCAATGGCGGAGGTAGATCGTTGAGCGAAAAGACCATCTCAGCACCACCACCGGGGGGGAAGGCACGCGTTTCGATTTCGGTCGCAAGGACGTCAATTCTTACCTGAAGCGCCTTTTCCACCAGATCGAGGCTACGATCGTAGGCAAATATGGCACTCAGGGCTACGGCCAGCAAGCCGGTAGCCACCTGAATACCAATCAGAATTCCTGCAACTTTCCAAAATGCAGATCGAGAGAGGCTAAACCACGGGGATATCCCCGAGTCAACTTCGTGCTCTTCTCTTGTCATCCTTCTAATTCAGCCTGGAACTTGTAGCCGACACCCCAGACGGTACGAATGTAGCGGGGGTTGCCAGCATCGTCTTCGATTTTAGCGCGGAGCCGCTGGACGTGGGAATCAACGGTACGGTCGTATCCTTCGTACTGAATTTCCCAAACCTTGCCCAGTAACTGGGTGCGGGTAAACGGTCGATCTGCGTTGCGCGCCAGAAAAAGCAGCAAATCAAATTCACGCACGGTGAGGCGAATTAGTTCGCCATTGCGTCGAACTTCGCGCCGGAGCGGGTCGATTTGCAGATCATCAAACGAGAGAACAGACTCTTCGTCTTCGTTTTCCACTTCCGGTTTTTGCTCGGCTGTGAGACGCATGCGCCTAAGGGCGGCACGTACACGCGCCACAAGCTCTTGCAAACTAAACGGTTTTGTTACATAATCATCTGCACCCACTTCTAATCCGACCACGCGGTCGAGTTCGTCGGCACGTGCAGTTAGCATAATGATGTACAGAAGTGGGTATTTGGCTCTTAGACGCCGGCAAACCTCGAGACCATCGAGTTCGGGAAGCATAACATCCAGTAGAACCAGGTTAGGTACTTGCTCTTCCACACGTTCGAGCGCTTCAGTCCCGGTAGCTGCGGTCCGAATATTGTATCCTGACTCTCTTAGCCGCCCCTCCACAAGTGTTCTTAGCTCTGCATCATCCTCAACAAGTAAAATTCGGGGTTCCTGCATAGTTTTTCTAAATAATCAATCTATAACAATTACAAAGATGTCAAAATGAGACGATTTAACTGATATGATAGTCGTTTGTTGTGATAAGCGATGCTGACAATATACTAGTTATGTCCTCACAACACACTGTATCAGCAAAAAACCGAAAAACCGTGATAATTCCGTGACACCTCTGGCGCCTCCAAATGCATATAATCCATCGCTGTAATTTATTAAAGTAACTTATGATGATACGCCTCTCCATATTTCTTATTTGCCTGAGCGTACTGTGGTGCATATCTCCTCCTGCACAAGCACAGCAGTTCAGCCAGGGCCAAATGATTTCTGAGGCACGTTCTAAGAATCGTACGGATGCCCGTGTGCTCTTCCAAGCCTGGCGCTCTCTACAGCGTCAGAACAGTCAACGCATCCAACGCATCTCTCTACGGAACAGGCTGGATTCCCGATTTGACGGCCCCGGAGGTACCTGGAGTTCAACGGTTGATATGAATGTGTCTGGTTACGCCAGCAGCAATAGCTGGCAAAACGACGTTACCGGATTCCGAAGTGACGGAGAATCATTACCCAAATCTAACTGGAATACCATGATCGACCAGTGGCGCAGCTTGCTCAGTGAGCAATTCGCTTCCATTGTTGAAGATCCTGCGCTGCCCTTGCAATTGTTTGACCAGATGCGACCTTCAGGCAATGCCAAAGAAGAACGCATTAACGGTGCAATGCACTGGCGCATAGAAATGGTACCAAATCGTGGCAACGTGCCTTATCAACGCGTAACGCTCTGGGTTCACCAGGAAGTTGGGTACCTTACCCGCTCACGCGCTGTAATGGCAGACCGCCGTTCCTCCATTGAAGTTGTGACTGACTATAAGCGTGTTCGGGGCATTGACGTTCCCGTGAAACGCAGATTTGATGGGAAAGTGCAGTCCCGCCGCAGAAACCGGATTTCAACACGGTTCTTCGACGTTCGTGGGGAATACACAAACTACAGCTTCCGGTAGCGCTTCGTTCTAGCGCCGACGCCCAGAAGCCTGAGCAATACAGTATTAAGGAGTATGCAAGCATGCCTTGTATACTCTTTTTTATTTGATTTTTTGTTTGGTCGGCGGCACCAGGAAGCCGATACATCGTACCATGCGGCGATATGATCAGCAAACCTTTTCCCGACCAGATTAGCTTTTTGCGCAACCGGCTGCAGCGAGGCCTGCCAGGGCTTGAAGCCCACTTGAACATGGCGCCGGCGGCACGCGCCGCGCCAGATTCCATTAGCATCAAAGGCAAACCTTGCCGGCAGGCTGCTGTACTTGCGCTACTCTTCCCGCTTGAAAATGCAACGGGTATCCTGCTTACAAAGCGTAAAGAGACCCTGAGTAAACACGCCGGCCAGATCTCCTTCCCCGGCGGTAAACAGGAAGCGGATGAAAGCTTGCCTGAAACAGCGCTCCGTGAAACAGAAGAAGAAATTGGATTACCTCCACACGACATCGATATGCTTGGTGCGCTGAGCCCGCTCTATATTGACGTGTCCAATTTCTGCGTATTTCCATTCCTCGGCGCACTCCACCAGATGCCAACAGCCCTTGTCCCGCAGGATACAGAAGTTGAACGCATCCTGAAAGTCCCGTTACACAACCTCGCTGACCCTGCAATCCAGAAAGAAGAAATATGGACGCTAAGGGGACAGCAGATGACCATCCCTTACTACGCATACGAACAGGAAACCATCTGGGGGGCAACGGCGATGATGCTGGCAGAACTACTCCACCTCTTTACCATCCGCTAAACGGCTGGGCTCTACTGGGCTTGGCGTCGCAGAACGAACGTCACGGGTATCGTCAGTAGCTTGCTCAACAGCTTGAACCAGGGCTGCGTGTAGCTGGCGCGGGTGAACAGGACTTGACACCGTTGTTGCACCAATCCGCTCGTCGAGTGTATCCTTCTGTCCAAAATCAGAAACCAGCACGATTGACTGGTCTGAGATATAGGCGGTCATAAGTTGGACCAGCGTCTGGGTGCGCGCAAAGACAGGCCGTGTTTTAACTAAAACGATATCAAAATCCTTTTCTGCTTTTATATAAGCCAGCAAGGCTTGTTCAGCTTCAAACGGTGTGGTTTGTACCCCCCATCTAGCCATGGTATCCTGCAGGTTTTTCCTCCGATGCATGCAAGGATCCAGCAAGAGGATGCGTTGCGACTTTAAAGCCGGCGCAGCCGCAAACGAAGCGGCCTCTTCGGCCAGTTTACATGCAACATAAAACGAAAACCGGGTCCCCCGCCCCTCCGTGCTTTCAACTGAAATTTCGCCCCCCATCAGGCCAACCAACTCTTTGCAGATACTCAACCCGAGCCCGGTGCCGCCATATTCCCGCGTCACAGAGCCATCTGCCTGGGAGAATGCAGAGAACAGCGTATCCATTTTTTCGGGTGCAATACCGATGCCTGTATCTTCAATATTGAAGGTCAGCTTCATCGTGTTGGCGTCTAGCCGCTGCCCCATACAGGATAACATGATCTCGCCGGCGTGGGTGAATTTGATGGCATTAGAGAGCAGGTTGCCCACTACCTGCTTTAGGCGAACTTCATCTCCCAAAAGGAATTGCGGTATTTCCGGTGAAACGGTATAGGAAATGGCTAGCTGTTTATCTTTTGCTATAGAAGCAAAGAGGTCTATTGTGTTTGCGAGGCAGGCGTATACATCAAAGGGGTGTTCTTCGATAAGAATTTTGCCGGCTTCAATTTTTGAGAAATCCAGGATATCATTAATAATGGACATCAACGCGTTACTTGAGGCATTGATAATGCCAACATACTCTTCCTGTTCATTGGTAAGATCGGTCGTTTCCAGCAAGCTCGACATGCCGATGACACCATTCATCGGTGTTCTGATTTCATGGCTCATACGCGCCAGAAACTCGGATTTAGCAACGGTGGCTGCCTCTGCATCTTCTTTCGCCAGTTGCAGCTCCATATTTGCTTCAGAAAGCGCGCGTGTTCGTTCAACAACACGGCATTCCAGGGTATCTCGTTCTTCCTGAATCATCGCGGTCAAACGAGTGGCTTCTTCTTGCTGTGCGATTACTGTTGATAGCACCCGGTTGTATTGCCGGGTAATCTGACCTGTAGCACTGTGGGCATCAATAACTTCCAGCGCTTCGTAAGAACTGTTTGACCGGTGATCTTCCATCCCGAGCCACAATTCGCGCAATGCAGAGCTTTCACCATGCTCTTCCATATTCAACCCGTTCCTCTCAGCCTTAAGATCAACCCGAAACGGCAAGAACCAGTTTACGATTAAAAACAGCACCCCACCTACCCCAAATCCCATTAACAGACATGCCATAACCCCAATGGCCTGCACCCCCAACTGCGCAAAAAAGGCCAGGCTCCCTACCTGCAAGTTCATGGTAAAAGGAACCAGTAATGCGCCTAAAAGACCAGCAACGCCGTGAATGGCAAATGCATCAATGGCATCGTCTATTTCCATGTTATCGAGCATACGCATAACATGGATTGCGACAAAAGCCCCAAAGCCTCCAATTAACAGGGATGCAAGCGGGGTTGCAATGTGACAGGATGCTGTTATGGTAACCAGGCCGGCCAAAATTGCGTTGGTGAAATACCTGATTTTCAGGAAGCCCAGGTATAGATAAGACATCAAAACACCCATTGCACCGCCAGCGAGACTCGCCACGAGTGTATTTACCAATACGACCGAAACGATAGGGCCAAAAGACGAAGCCGAGCCGCCATTAAAACCGAACCACCCCATCCAAAGCAGAAAAATGCCGAGCACTGCCATGGGGAGATTCGCCGCACTCATAGGCGCATTCGACGTGAAACGGCCCTCGCGCGCGCCCAAAAGCATGACCGCAGCCAGGGACATTGCTCCTCCGAGGCCGTGCACAACGGTTGCCCCCGCAAAATCAATAAATCCCAGGGCATACAACCACCCCTTTGTTGATCCTGTTATGCTCCCACCCCATACCCAATGCCCAAATAGAGGATAAATAATCAAGGAGACGATAAAGACAATCGCCAAATAACCAGTAAGGCGCAGGCGGCCGGCTACTGCACCCGAAATGATCGTAACCGCAGTAGCACTGAACATGAATTGAAACAGGAAAGTAACGCCTACCTCTGTGTTTTGGAGGTTTATTCCCCCATCCAATATGCCCAGGGCAGAAAAGCTGAAGCCGTAAAGCAGGGTACCGTAGCCAACAAGCAGGAAAACGATCCCTGCCATCACAAAATCCATCAGGTTCTTGAGCGCCACATTGATGCTGTTCTTCGGCCGAACGATGCCTGACTCGAGGCAGCAGAAACCGGCTTGCATCAACAAGACCATGAGCGCACAAAGCATACGCCACATCAAGTCGATCTTTACATCTGGGCTCATAGATACACGATACGGACAGAATCCGGACTCTTTAAGGAAATGCAAGCGCACACAAATTGTCTAAATAATCGGTGTTAAACAGGCTTGCATAAGCCCTGCAGCAATTTATCGTGTATCCAGTTGTTGAATTAGAGAAGCGTAAATAGCAGTTAGCCCCACCTGCCGCTGCATGCCAAGTAAGGGACGAATTTGGAGCGCTGCGAGCATATCAGCAGGGCCCGTTGCTGCTATTTCTTTTGTGGAGCCATTAAAAGCCTGTTGCAGCAAGGCTACAAACCCCCGGGCGATGGGTGCTTCACGCGGGACATCAGCCCTTATGTTGATTGCGTCGGCATCCCAGGTCACTTTGAGAAAAACCGGGGCCTGACACTCATGTACGATGTACTCGCCGGCATCACGCAATGCATGTAATGAGGCCGGCAATTGCGGCATGGAATTGCCAAACTCAATCAACCAGGGCAAACGGTCTTCTGGAGACAATGCTTCAAATGCGTCAACAAGGTCTTGCAAAGATGACATACCGTTAAAGCAGCCTATTCTGGGGGCAATATGAACACATCCACGGTTGACCGGGATAGGCTACCAAACACGCCCGTGCCTCCTTCAACGTGATCAATCACATTGGGTATCTCACCTGGAGAGAAGTTTGATCCCCCTTGCTGTACAAACTGGGAGCGCAGGAAATCAAACATATTATCGTCTATCGCATTCGCCGTAAGCCGGTTGTCGCCAAAGAATGCAACAGCGATCCAGGGCAACTTGATGGTGAGGGTGCCGTCAGGATTTTCGTCGTAGTTGCCTTCATTAATCAGTGGAGATTCGGTGATGCGCAGGCTGGCAAGATCTTCTTCGCTGTCGCCCTGAATATCCCTGTAAAATGGCGTAAGGAAATCAATTGTTGGGTTCATCGATTCGGTGGAAAACACAAAAATACTTTGCCGGCCCGGATAGAAACTGCGCGTCACATCGAGTTCAAACTGCTCGCTACCCTGGTAGGTGAGCGTGTCAGCGCTGTTGCGAACGAGTTCAAAAGCGCCGGGCACAATCGTCGTTGAGGTAGCCCGCGGCAACCCACGCGGATTTACTTCAATCCTGTAGGTAGCGCCGGCGACTACAATATTTGCTTCTGCAGGCCAGTAGAGGCCGGGTTGTTCTTCATTTTCGGTAAACCGTGTGACTTCTTCTACGCTCCCATCATCCCCAAGCCGGGTAATGATGACTTCAGCACCCGTCATAGCGTTCTGGGTAAAGTCATACACACGCTGGGCTGAAGCACTCTGGCTGACACGCACTTTGGGGATGGGTTCACCCGAAATCAAATAAGCTTCCAGCACAATCTCAGGCTGATGGGCTTCGAAGTTGCTGGAAGAGTCACATCCAGCCAACACGATGACGGCTAGCAGCAGGCTATAAATTACCCGCAACCCGGCCGGATAAGAAGATAAAGAAGTTCTTGTTGTTGTCATTTTAACAGGCAATGCTTGTTCACGATTTGCGTACATCATGGGCTCAACTCCTAAAATCGGATTGTATAGGAGATGTTTGGGATAGGCACGGGTATCTGCGGGATTTCATTCCGCGTAACCGTGTTGTCTTCCTCAAACTCGAAGAAATAGAACCAGATGTTGCGCCGACCATACGCGTTGACCAGTTGAATCTGCAATTCGGATTCACCTAGCTTGAAAAACTTACCTAACCGGGAAAACCCAATATCGAGCCGGTGATAGGACGGTAGGCGGGCTTCGTTAAACGGACTGATCAGTACATCCCGCACGTCTACCCCGATAGGGTTGTCGATGAGTTTGTACTGTCCGCTTGGCTCGGTATACGCCTGACCTGAAGCCAGATTCCACACGCCCGTCATGCGCCATTTTGATGACAAGTCGTAGTTCAACACAACGTTGATGTCGTGCCGGCGGTCATACTTGGGTGGGAAGAACTCAAAGTTATTGACATCCGGAATTCGCCGTTTGGTATAGCCCAACGTGTATCCGATAAAGCCCGTTAACCGCCCCTCATTTTTGCGGAGTAACCATTCCGTGCCATACGCAAAACCATCACCAAAAGTGAACAGGTCTGCGTATTCAAGGCCTGCCGCATCTGCGATGAACGGATCAAGCTGGAAAATTTCGCGCATCGTGCGGTAGTACACCTCGATATCGAGGTCCCACATCTCGGTAAGATTAGACTTCATGCCAGCAACAAACTGATCACCAAATGCCGGCGGCACGCCTTCTCCCGTAGTCAACCAGAGGTCAAAACCCGTAAAGAGTTCGCTCGTAATGAGGGTTAAAAACTGGTTATACCGACCATATCCAAGTTGCAGCCGCGTATCGCTGTTCGGACGGTGCTCCAGGCTAACACGAGGTTCAATCCTGAAATAATCACCCTGTTCGAAGTAATTGGCCCGGAGCCCCACCTGGATCTGCAAGTCTGGTCTTGGCTTGTAGGTCTCCTCTACATAGACGGCTGCATAAGGAGAGCGGATGCGCTCTGTCAAGCCGGCTTCTCCGTCAAAGGTATCCCGCAAACGGAAGGTAAACGAACCACCCCAAAACCCAACAGCAAGCGAATGCTTTTCGTTAGGGATGAACTCAAAGTCCCCTTTCGCCGATAGGTCCCATACGTTGTTGGTTCGGTTAAACTGCGTTCCCCCAAAATCGAAATTGGGTTCATTGAAGTAGCGGGAATAGGTAAGGGTAAAGTTCGAGAACAGCCGCTGGTTGAAAATATGCGTCCAGTTTGAACTTAGCGTCCGGTTGCCATACGACAGGTCGATCCGGGCGTCATCAAAAAGCGGGAGGTCAAGTTGATCCGTTCCGCCATAAAACGCAACAGAGAACCGGTCATTGTCCGAGAGATCAAAGTTGATTTTCCCGTTCAGGTCGATAAAGTAAAAGCTGTTTGGGATGCCGTCGATATCCTGATTCTGCAAAACGGCAAGGAGTGGCTCTAGTGTCGAGCGCCGCACGGCCAGCATATACGAGCCTTTTTTGTATGGCCCTTCGACATATGCACGGGAGGCAAGTAGCCCTAGGCTCAGTCCACCTTTGGTTTCAACGCGGTTTCCGTCTTTGTTATAGATATCAACGACAGACCCCAGCCGGCCACCAAACTCAGCAGGATAGGCACCTTTGTACAGGCGGACGTCTTTGATGGCATCAGGATTAAACGTCGAGAAAAAGCCAAAAAAGTGCGAAGGGTTGTATACAGTGGTCCGGTCGAGCAGAATTAGCGTCTGATCAGGACTCCCGCCTCTAATATACAGGCCGCTCGAATAATCGGATGCTGCTTTAACACCCGGCAACAGTTGTAAAGAGCGAAACACATCGGGCTCAAGAATTGTGGGCAGCCGCTGTACCGATTGTATATCCAGTTGGGATACACCTATGTTACGGACTTCCTCATCGAGCTCAGCTTCAGCCGTAACCTCCACGCCTTCGAGCACCACATTGTCGGGCACCATATTAATATCCAGTCGCCTGTTCTCATCGGCAGCAAGGGTAACTTCCATACGAAATTCCCGGTACCCGATATAGGTACAAACAACTTCATATGTGCCTGGAGCAAGCCCTGTAAGGGTATAATAGCCGGTATTGTTGGTCGCGGTCCCGGTATTTGTATCCCACAAAACTACGTTGGCAAACAACAGCGTTTCCCCCGTTGTAGCGTCTTTAACAAACCCGTTTAACGATGCACCTTCCTGGGCGAGGGCTGGACGTGGGACAAAAAGAAAGAGCAAGAGCAGCGCAGCAAGCATCCACCCTGAATAAACCACTAATTTATCAATCATGTTGGCTAGTAGACATTAGACCGTCAATAAAAAAAGAAGCGCCCTTTTTTCATTGTTCTTTTTCGAGCCGGCAACACACGCAAGCAAATCTAACCGGCTCAATTCAGTTCTTCACTAATGGTTGGCATCCCTGAACAAAGAGGCATCCACCATTCAATCCCGTAGCCAGTACGCGCTGCCAAAAAACGAGGTTACAATCTTTAGATTAAATTTTAGCGATAAACAATTTCGACCTGTTCCTGTGCCGGCATTTGTGCTTTTAACAAGGCTGTTTCTAGCGCCACCGCTTCAGCAATATCAGTAAATGCGTGGGCAGATACGCTCTCCCGGTTTCCGGAAACTACAGGCGTGCCGGCATCTCCGCTTTCTCGCAAGGTCTGCTCGATCGGAATTTCGCCGAGGAAGGGTACATCAAGTTTTTCAGCAAGCCGGCGCGCGCCCCCTTCCCCAAACAAATGGTATTTCTTCTCGGGTAGATCGGGAGGTGTGAAATACGCCATGTTCTCTACAATACCCAGCACCGGAACCTTCACATTTTCAAACATTGCCACGCCACGCCGTGCATCAGCAAGCGCAACTTCTTGTGGCGTTGAAACGATCACTGATCCCGTAAGGGCAACTGTCTGCACAATCGTCAGCTGGATATCACCCGTTCCAGGCGGCAAATCCAGCAATAAGAAGTCAAGATCACCCCAAGCGGCATCTCCCAAAAATTGGCGGATGGCATTTGACACCATCGGTCCACGCCAGATCACTGCCTGTTCAGGATCCGCGAGAAATCCCATAGACAACAGCTTGACGCCTTCTCTTTCAATAGGGACAATTTTTCGGTTACTGTCTACCCGCGGCTTTTCTTCTGTGACACCAAACATCGTAGGAATCGACGGACCGTAGATGTCAGTATCCAACAACCCGACGCTATATCCTGCTTGCGCAAGCGCAACAGCCAGATTCACTGTTACCGTGCTCTTGCCCACACCACCTTTGCCGGATGCGACAGCTATTACGCTGGCTCCGTTGAACCGATGTTTGGGTGCCTGGCCACCGCCAACCGTATCGAGCCCAATCATAGGGGTATCAATCTGAACCTTTACAATCGCTTTGGTACCCGTAGCATCCTCGATGGCGGCAGCAGCCTGGTCACCAAGGGTCTTTGCAAAATCGTCTGCAGGATCAGCAACCAGGGCTGTGAAATGAACAGCATCTCCGGCAACATACAAGTCGCGGATCATGTCGTTGTTAATGATGCTTCGTCCTGATGCAGGATCCGTGATGCCACGCAGGGCTTGTATCACGGTTTTTGGTGCTAGCGGCATGTTAATATGGGATAAATGCTCCTCTGGCGCCGGCTTCTCACGCTGTTGTGAACCGGCCTGACCTGGAGCAAAAAACGCAAGGTCACGGGTCGCCTAGGACGGAGGCTTTCGATGATTGTTCCATCTGCAACCGGACTTCCAGCAGCGCGTCAGCCGCTTTACACTGGCACCTCGAATTAGCCTTGCTGCTGCCAATACCGGAGCGCCAGTCCGTGTCGAAGCCCCCAGGTGTTTACATGCAATTGGGGCTTGTCAAGATGGGTCATACAGGTGTGTAGAATGAATAAACCAGCGGCAAATACGTCTTCGCGCCCTTTCATAAACTCGGGCCCCAATGCAAGGACCTCTTCAGCCGGCAATTGAATGAGTTGCTCGTACCACTGCCCCACCTGCTCTCTGGACAGCTGGCCCAGCATGCTGATGTTTTTCAGGTCGGCTTTGGTGAGTTTGGCATCGAGCATTGCCAACACGGTTGTTGTGCCTGAAGCTCCAATTAAGACAGCTGCAGTGCGCTGAAATTCAGGCAAAAGTGCCTCAAGCTCGTTGCTGAGCCAATCTTTTGCTTGTGTCAACATGTCTCTATCAGGAGGCAGGGCGCTGAAGAAGCGTTCCGTCAGGCGCACCGAGCCAACATTCAGGCTTTGCGCTTGCGACAGGTTGTATGTCCCGTTTTCAAACAAGCCGAGGCTAAACTCGGTCGAGCCTCCGCCAATATCGAGTGTCAGAATGGCTGGATGCGGCACAGTCTGGCCGGCACCTACGCCGGCAAAGCTGAGTTGCGCCTCGGTCTCTCCGGATATGATGTCGTAGGTTAACCCGGTTGTATTGCGGACATGCGCGATCAGGTCGGCTTTGTTCACAGCGTCGCGGGATGCACTGGTAGCACCAATGATGATATCATCGACGTTGTATTGTGTTGCTACACCTTTATAGTATGCCAGGGTTTTTGTCAGTCGGTCCATCGCAGCCGCATTAACAAACCCATCTTTGTCAACCCCTTGCCCTAATCTGACAAACCGAGTTTCATCGTACAGCGAAATCAGCCTCCCGTCTTCAAACTTTGAAATCAATAACAACGCAGTGTTGGTGCCGACATCTATTGTTGCTATCGTGGCCGGCGAATTGTCTGATGGAATTGCCATAGGGGGAGCAGCTTGATCGGTGATTAATCCAGTCTAACACGCGTGTCATGTGTTAGGAGTAGCCTCAAATACGCCGGCCCACCAGGGCCCTTCATGGTCATGCTGCAACAAGTTGAAACCGGCAGCGCGGGCAGCTTCTTCCATCATCGGATGGTCGGCAACCAACACACCTGATAAAAACAAACGGCCACCTGGTGCAATTTTCTGCGCAAATTCAGGCAGATACGCGAGCAGTACGTTCCGGTTGATATTGGCAAAAATC
>JBCCIM010000122.1 GCA_039111535.1 Bacteroidota bacterium
AGCAGAACGGGTCAATGGCATACTCAAACTGGAATATGGACTTGATGGTTGCTTTATCAACCTCAAGCAAGTACGCCAGGCATTACGAGAGGCAGTCTGGCTCTATAATCACGAACGTCCACATACAACACTCGGCTATCGCAAACCCGACCAGGTCTACCGAACTGGGCTTAAATCACAAACTATACACTAATTCATTGTCAACCTATTTCAGGACTTGACAGTGATTGAATTTTCCTTCGACATCGGGGTTCCTTGTTCTGTGTTCGATATTCATCCGACTCCTGCCTTCGCAGATCCTTGGCTCTGCCCAGGATGACGTTGGTGAAACAGGTCGCCATCCTCACGCCAACACTCCTCTCTCCTCACTCTAAAACGTGCCCGATTTGATAATCTTGATATTCGCCTGCAGCATGGGCGCTTGTTGGCCGGCGCGGAAGCCGTCTAGCCAGAGTTTTCCTAGAAACAGGGCCGGCGGCGCGCACGACTCGTGGCCACCAAACTCGAGCGCGGCAAGTTCTACATGGTCTGCCCCGTGCGCCTGGAATGCTGCCAGCGCCTTTTCTGCATTCCGGAACGATACCTGGTCGTCATCAACGCAATGGAAGAGTCGCATCGGCGCAACCGGTGCCCAGTTATGGACATCGTTCTCTGCCAATGCTTTCTGCAAGGGATGTGTTTTCTCGCGGAGTGCCGCCACAAAATTGTCCGTTAACATGTCGCGTGGCACACTGGGAAGATGCTCGTTTATTTCGCGCAGCGCGTAGTTGCCGTTGAAGAGGGAGTCTACCGCATTTGCATACGGTTCGCGCAATACATCAGACAGGTCATCAAAGAGGTCGTACACCCGGTCATATGAAACAAGGGTGAATGGCAGGTATCCTGGTGTCGGGTACGGTTTATCTTCCAGCATCTGCTCTACCATTACATCAGACAAGTTATACGGGCCGGCCATCGGCGCTGAAGCCGTTACAGTAAACTCATCAGTATGATGGGCCTCTATTTCCCGATGCGCGGCCATCGTTGCGTATCCCCCCTCCGAATAGCCTACCAGGAAAAGTTGTTCACTAAGCGGTATATCGAGTTGGGCGCACAGCAGGCGTGTGGCGCGCAGAAAATCAACGACGCTTGTACCGAGTGTCGCGGCGTGTACGTAAGGATGAAAAGTGTCTGATGCACCCAATCCAAGATAGTCGGGCAGTGCTGTTACATAACCGCTGCCGCTCAAGCCCATACTTACAAGGTCAAACCCTTGCGCTGAAGGGACCCGCCGGCGGGCGGATACACTCCCGTGCTGGTAGCTCAGTAACGGCGCCGGCCCGTCTAGCGTAAGCGGAATAGCTACGGCCCCTGATGCCTCGCGCAACATGCCTTCATGATCCACGGTCTTATACAATACGCGGTACAAGACAACGCCGTACTGCGGGACGCCGGGAATGCCCTCATCCGCCAGGGCAGCTGCAATTTCATCGCGTGACCGGATACCCAGTTGCTCTGCACCAAGCAAAGCGCCACGGAGTTCTTCCGTATCCTCAAAATCAACAGTTTGCACCAACGCTATGCCCTGAACGGGTGCAGCATAAAGGGGGGCTGAGCCTGCATATGCGGGGACAAAAGATATAGCTACCAGAATTAGTATACGCATAGATTCTTCCGCTTCGATGATGGTGTGCTCAACCTCAATGGGGCGTGCGTATCGCGGAGTTATCTACTGCTTCGTGTCGTACAATTCTGCTTCACTGTAACCGCATCAACCTGATTCCTGCATCGCGAAACCCATTGGCGAGTAGGGATTTAGAAGAGGGCCATATGCCTAATCGATCCTCTGCTACAGGTATCGGATTTGGCTTGATGTGCTTAACACCTCTTTTGTGAAATATGAACACTTCTTTTCAGCGCGTCCTGCTCGCTCTGCTTCTCTGTAGCCTCTCATGGTCGCCGGCAGCTTCTGCCCAACCTCAAACAGCATTTCCTCTGCATAACCAGGCGGTATTTGCGCCCCTCGATTGGCCGGCGCCAACACCTGAGCGTGCCGTAACTGGCTTTCCGGGGCCCAACTATTGGCAGCAACAGGCAGACTATGCCATCGCCGTCACCCTAGACCCGGCCACCCACCGCATTGCCGGTACCGTACGGATCACCTATACCAACAACAGTCCGCACCCCCTGCCCTTCCTCTGGTTACAGCTCGATCAGCAGGCTTTTGCGCACGACAGCCGCAACGCGCAACTCCATGGCCCCAACTCGCGCTGGCGTGGTGCTTTTGCAGATGGCGGGTTTGCCCTCTCGGAAGTAACCGTTGGCCGCAACGGCAGGGTGTATGCCCCACACTATCACATTGACGGCACACGGATGAAAATTGAATTGCAGCATCCGGTGTTGCCCAATGGCGGAGTCGTTGATGTCACGATGGCCTACAGTTATACCATTCCTCCGTTTGGGGCAGACCGAACCGGACACCAGGAATTTGAACAGGGCACGGTTTATCAAATTGCCCAGTGGTATCCGCGCATGTTTGTGTTTGATGACGTGAACGGGTGGAATACGATGCCTTACCTCGGCCAGGGTGAATTTTATACAGCATTTGGCAATTACAACCTCGAACTAACCGCGCCGGCGGATTTTGTGGTAGTTGCCACAGGTACGTTGTTAAACGAGGAAGAGGTCTTCACGCCCGAACAGGTTCGCCGGCTGGTTAAAGCACGTACCCAGGCTGAAACCATGCACATTATCAGGGAGAAGGAAGTTGGCAAGAAGCAGAGCCGGCCGAGTGACGTGACAGCGCTCACCTGGCGCTACAGGGCAGAGAACGTTCGCGATGTTGCGTGGGCTGCATCACAAGCATTTATACTGGATGCCGCAAGTTGGGAAGACGTCCTGATCATGTCCGCCTACCCCAAAGAGGCGATTGGTACGCCAGAAAGTCCTGGTTGGGAACGATCGACGGCGTATGTACGGCATGCGGTTGCGTTTTATTCTGACGCATGGTACCGCTACCCCTACCCTGTTGCCATCAATGTAGCCGGTCCGGTTGGTGGGATGGAATACCCGATGCTCATTTTTTGCAGCTACCAGGCAAGGGGGCAGGCGTTGTTTGGTGTGACTGATCATGAAATTGGCCATACCTGGTTTCCCATGCTTGTAGGCAGTGATGAGCGCCGGCATGGTTGGATGGATGAGGGGTTCAACACGTTTATCAACTACTTCTCCAACAAAGCATTTTACGGCCCCGACGCGGAGCGCCTGCAGCGTTATGCGCCCGCGCGTACCGCTGATCGGATGCAGCAACCTTTTGCAGACCAACCTTCGCTCACCTATGCAGACCAGATCCGTGCAGACGGTGTGGGGTTTCTCTCCTATCGTAAACCGGCGGTCGGGTTGCTGCTGCTACGCAACTACATCCTCGGCCCCGACCGTTTTGATCCGGCCTTCCAAAGCTACATCCGCGCCTGGGCCTACAAACACCCGCAGCCGGCAGACTTCTTCAGGAGTATCGAACAGGCTGCTGGCGAAGACCTCTCCTGGTTCTGGCGCGGCTGGTTCTATGGCACAGCAACGCTGGATCAGCAAGTTGTACGCCGCAATGCCGGCACCGACAACGCACACTGGATTGTACAACATGCATCTGACTTGCTCCTGCCGATTACACTCAAAATTGACTATGCAGATGGCACCGCTGCGGTACGCAAAATTCCAGTCGTCGGGTTCTTTAAACAAGATGCTTTTCCCATCTTCCCTGAACCGGGCCAGGAAATAATTAAACTCACCATCGACCCTGACCAGGTGCTCCCGGATGTTGACCGCACCAACAACGTGTGGCAACCTTAACTGGACCACGCCTTTTCTGTACCATTTCTTCGCATCATTTTTTTGCGCTTTTGCTCCTTAACCTGCATCTTAGGTCGTTCTTCCAACCCACCTGGAGTTGATTTATGGATCTGGCCATGTATGCGCTCAGGGGCCTGTTTGGCCTCGCTGTACTTGTTGGCATCGCCTATCTCTTTTCTTCGGACCGCAAGCGCATCAACTGGCGCATTGTAGGCATTGGAATTGGTATCCAGCTCATTTTTGCTGTCCTGATTCTCAAAACCAAACCTGGATTTCTGCTCTTTGATTTTATTGGGCGGGCGTTCACCAAAATTCTGAGCTTTACGTACGAAGGCTCGCAGTTCATTTTTGGCCCGCTTGGGATTCCAACGTCAACTGAAGGCTCCATGGCCTTTATATTCGCTTTCCAGGTATTGCCGACGTTGATCTTCTTTGGCTCATTGATGGCCATCCTGTACCATTTGAAAATTATTCAGCCGCTCGTAAAGGGGATGGGATACTTTATGGCCCGCGCCCTCAAGGTATCCGGTGCAGAGTCCCTTGCTACCGCAGCCAATGTATTTATTGGTCAAACGGAGGCGCCGCTTGTGGTTCGGCCTTATGTGATGGGGATGACGAAAAGCGAGTTGATGACCCTGATGGCCGGCGGCATGGCAACGATCGCCGGCGGTGTGTTGGCCTCTTACATCCTCTTCCTTGGCGGTGATGACCCGGCTGCGCAAGCTGTTTTTGCAGCGCACCTTTTGTCAGCATCCATTATGAGTGCGCCGGCAGCCATTGTGGTCGCCAAGATCCTGGTGCCCGAAACAGAAACGCCGCAAACCAGCGGCACGGTTGATCTGGCAGTAACCACAACCGATTCAAATGTGATCGAAGCAGCGGCCAATGGGGCTTCTGATGGCCTGAAGCTGGCACTCAACGTAGGCGCCATGCTTCTTGCGTTTGTTGCCATCATCAAGATGCTAAACTTTTTGCTTGCCTTGCTCGGCAACCCCATCATTTTTGGGTGGGAGGTGTATGACCTGAACGCAGCCATTGCTAGCTGGAGCAATGGCAACTTCACCAGCCTCTCCCTAGAAGCGATCTTCGGATTTGTCTTCGCACCCCTCGCGTGGGCCATGGGCATTGAAACAGCTGATATTTTGATGTTTGGCCGGCTGCTGGGTGAAAAGGTGGCAATCAACGAATTCCTGGCCTATCTGTCGCTGGGTGAATTGCGCGAAGTGATGTCGGAGCGAAGTGTTTACATTGCTACTTACGCACTGTGTGGCTTTGCAAACTTCTCCTCTATTGCCATCCAGATAGGCGGCATTGGCGGCATTGCACCGGAGCGAAAAAGTGACGTAGCAAAACTGGGTTTAAAATCAGTAGTGGGTGGTGCGCTGGCCTCGTGGATGACTGCGACCATAGCCGGCATGCTTCTCGGTTAAGCCAATAAAAAAACCCCGGGCCTGCAGGCAGCCCCGGGGTTGACATATCTGTAAGGTTAAGCGTCAGGAAGTTTTAAACGCAATCCGGTAACGGGTCCAGGAAGGAATGGCTTTCCATTCCCGCTTGTGCTCTACGTATGCCGGCAACCACCGCATTTCCGTCGTGGCCATCAGCGCCAGTTGGTCTAGCACCGGATGTACGCCATCAAGCAATTCTACAGTAAGCGGATTCCCTTCAGCATCCAGGTAAACCTGAAGCTTTACATAGCCTTCTACACCCTGCTGGCGAATCGAGTCAGGATATACGACCAGCACATCCGTACCAAGCTCAAGGCGTGTACGGGGCTCTCTAAAGTGACGCGAGAGCAGTTTGTACGATGACTTCTTGAACGTCTCTACGTCTTTTGCAGGGTCGTTGGTAAACTGGACATCCTGTACCTTGGGTGCGAGAAACTTCTCAAATAGTGAGTCAACGATAGCCGGCTCGTTTCTGTACATTCGGATCAGGCTTCTCTTAACTGCTTTGGTAAACTGCTGCCGTGCATCCCGCCCGGCTGTAAGCGATGTATTGGAGAGGTACACGTCCTCTGCACCAGCAACCTGCATGTCTTCGAGCGTTTCAAGTTCACGAAACAGGCCTGTGGTATCCTGCGCAGCATTCCACCAGGTGGTACCGTCAGCTTCCCAGCCGGCAGGTGGGCCATACGTAAACGCAGCATCCTGCGTACAGCCCTGGATTAGAAAAAATGCAATAATTGCGATGTAGGTTACTCTTTTCACGATAATTCGCGGGATGTTAAATCGGATAGCGATGATGTGGGCTACACATCCAATGGATCAATAGCGATAAGGGACCCAGAAAACCAGTTACCGGATTATTGGATACAAGTTTCAGGAGACGAGGTGTTGAGCCGTGCAGCTATTGGTTAATTGAACCACAAAAACTGCAAATATCCTGCCTGCTACATACAGACACCCGGATAAAAAATAGGTTGCTCCAGATCAGGCAACCTTTACAAAGTTTAAGAAGGGTTGTCGGGATCCTGATTTTCGAGCCGCACAAAATACCGCCTCCGATCCATCGCAACCACCTTCACACTACTGCCCGCAGCAATAAACTCCCCCTCCGTCATCACTTCAATACGCCGGCCCCCAATTTCTACAATGCCGGTCGGACGCAAAGGCGTTATTGCCCGCCCTGCTTCGCCCAGGTAACGCGCCCTGTCTTCGCTTTCACGGGCTATAAGGTTTTCGTCTTTGCGCAGGTTGGTCGCCAAAATAAAGCGGTCCCAGGCGCCGGATTTCCACATCCAAAAAAACAAACCAACCACCGAAACAGTTGCGCCCAGCAGGTACATCGTACCGCCCACAAGGCCCGTTTCGCTAAATCCGTATCCTACCGCAAAAACAATGACCAACAAGCCAATAATACCAACCACGTTAAAACCAGGCACCAGATATACTTCGAACAGGATAAAACCGAGTCCGAGGATAATCAGTGCTATGGGAATGAAAATTTCCAAAAGGCGTGTTGGTAAAGCGTTAATTAATGGCCAAGTTTACGGATTATGCGACAGATGTTTCACTTTCTCTTGAAATAGCTTCAACCTGGCGGACTTCCACCCTGCTGCCCCGTACGTCTACAACCCGCACAGAGGCCCCGGTATCGATAAACTCGCCGGCGGTTACAACATCAACACGCCGCTGGTTCTCTGAAAGCTGCACAGTGCCAGAAGGCCTCAAGGGGGTGATTGCACGGCCTACCATACCAAGAATCTCATGATCCGTAACTGCTGCTGTGTAGCCATCAGCACTCGACAATTCAGGGGCAAGCACCATCCGGTTGAACCGTGTTGTTGTGGGTAAGTACCGCGCGAGCGAAAAGACCATCAGCACCAGCAATACCAGCGTTACGGCCATTGTAGACAGGGCCGAGGTAATTTCAAGAAACGGAGGAAACTCCAGGTTTACATTTCCGATCAGCGAAGCAATCAGCGACCCGATCACAAGAATCAGCCCTGCCAGGCCGGCAATGCCAAACCCGGGTATCACAAACACCTCGGCCAGTAAAAGCAAGACCCCTATACCAAACAGTACAATTTCCCAGCTTTCAACGAGCCCCATCATGTAATGCGGCGCGAAGAACAACGTGGCGCCAAGCAGCGACATGAGGCCGGCAAATCCAACACCTGGCGATTGAAGCTCAAAATACAAGCCCCCCATCATCATCATCATCAGGAGTGACTGCAGCACAGGAGAACCGAGAAAACGCAAGATTTGCTCCACGCGAGAGGCCTGATGGTCTACCTGTTCTGCCTCAGCAATGTCGTAAATGGCTGTAATTTCATCGATAGAGGCTACAATACCGTCAGCTACGCCAACATCAAGCGCTTCCTGTGAGGAGAGCGTAAGCAGTTCACCAACATCCACAACCCCTTCGACGGCAAGTGAATCATCTACCATTGACTCTGCAATCTGAGGATCGCGGCCATTGGCTTCTGCCGTGGCACGCATGAGTCCGCGCATGTAGCTCTGGTATTTCTCAGAAGCTTTGGCCCCGCTCCCCCCTTCCACAACGGTTGCCGCGCCAATAGACGAGCCTGGCGCCATGAGAATGCGGTCTGCCGCGTATGAAATAAGTGCGCCGGCGGATGCTGCGTTTTTGTCAATAAACGCCACTGTAGGTACAGAGGCATTCAAAATGGTTTTTCGGATTTTGTCAGCTGCCTCTACCAGACCACCAAAGGTGTCTACATGGTAGATAATCAACGCAGCATTGCCTTCTTCCGCGTCCTCGGTAGCCCGCTCAATGTAGCGCGCCAAACCATTGTCAATCATGCCATCTACAGGCACAAGAAAGACAGCGCCATCGGTCAATGGTTCGTCAAACGGTACACGTTCAGACAACAATTCTTGTGCAGCAACGTCCTGAACCTGATTAAAAAATGGGGCCAGGAATACTGAAATAAACAGGATTCGTGCAATGTGTCCGGTTAACCTGTGGTTGGCGTTGAATGTCATAGTAGCTCTCATACGCATCGTGTTCACACAATATAGAACTAAATACGCGATTTTTTTCGCTAAAGTTCAGTTTTCACGCATATATGCCATTTGTGGGAACGCTGGGCAGTTTCTGCGCGGGTAGCAGGATTCGATGCATTTACGCGTGCATTTCCAATCCTGTCTGGATCGCAGGTACCAAGGGCATTGCTGGCTGACGCGTGGAGAAGTGGAGCGCGCGCACGTTATGCCGGACTTGATCCGGTATCCAGTTACTGCATAAGGAATTACGCCCCCCTCTCCTGAATCTCGAATCAAGTTCAGACCAATAGTGAAGGGACCTGCAGTCTAATACTCCGTCAAAACAGGCGTACCGACCTGGATGAGAGGCCAGAGTTCGTCCATTTTGTCGTTTTCGATGGCGATACACCCTTGCGTCCAGTTGGTACCACCGCCTGTGCCGTCGCCGTGGATTTCGATCCAG
Source organism: Bacteroidota bacterium (assembly GCA_039111535.1). Taxonomy (NCBI): domain Bacteria; kingdom Pseudomonadati; phylum Bacteroidota; species Bacteroidota bacterium. The sequence goes on from JBCCIM010000122.1 coordinate 8,743, forward strand.
CCGCCGAGCATGGTGTTCATGGGGGGGATATTGCCGTTGTCTTCGGCGGCAACGATAGCGTCATATTCTCGTTTAGAAATCAGGCCTTGCCGGTAGCCGCGGCGTGCATCTTCTGCGTTGGGGTAGTTCAGCACCAGCGCTTTGTAAAACTTGCTATTTGGATTCTTGGAAACCACAAAAAAGGTCCCTTCCGGTGTTCGCCAGTCATCAGGAGACCGTACATCGCCGCGCTGGATTTTATCTGACGCTACATTGTTGCCGAAGTCAGCAATGTAGCGCTTGATAAGTTGGGTACCCCGATAAACATAAACGCTCTTTTTACGCTTCGAAATGCGGATCCAGATGTTAGAAATGTCTTTGTTAGAGACATAGCCCGTTTTGCCATCTTCCGTCTTGATCAGGCTCCAAAGGCCTCTTCGCTCAATAAGGCTTACTGGCTCTCTAAAGTTGAGTTTAAAAACTTCGGTAGACCTGTTTGCTTCATTAAAAACCGCTGCTTTGCGCGCAACGCTGTAATACAGCGATCCGTCTGCAGAAGCGAACCGAACGTTGTGCGCTGTATCGTTTTGTGCTGTGTAGTCTTGTGCATGTACCGCCCCAGCGGTCCAGCCACACATTAGCAATAGTAACGTACCACAAATCCAGTGGGGGGCTGGGATTGTAATTCTGTTTGATGTAGCAAACATAACTTAATTGGCATACCTGTGCCGCATGCACAGAACGTTAGATGGTCAGTATTTAAGTTCTTCTATTTCAAGGGTTTGTTGGTTCCTGGTGATGCACATTTTTATGGCAATCAGTACCCCTTCCACTTCTGCCGGCACAACCACGTCTACTGCTTCTTTCACAACGGATTTTGCATTTTCCGGAGCAAAAGAACGGCCGGCCAACTTGAGCGCTTCCAAATCGCCTAGCGAATCGCCGATATAGGCCACATCATCAAATGATAAAGACAGCATATCAAGCATCCACTGCATGCCTGTCTCTTTGGTAATGCCCTTTGGCACCACATCAATAGAAAGATGCGTGGGCAGGACGTCAAAATCCAGTCCTGCCGTGCGTACAAAGGCTTCTACTCTGGGGATGGCAGCCTGTATTTCATCCGGATCGGGTCCGATGATGCCGGCATGGGCACGCTTGGCATAATCTACCACCATCATAGTCCCGGATACACAATCCGTTTCGAACCAACGGGTCACTTCTCTTACTTGCTTTACCACATCGGGGGTCAAATGCGGACTCCAGGTAATGCGTGCATTTACAGGATCAAAAATACCACCGCCACTCTCGAAAAGCACTGGCATTTGCAACCCAAGTGCCTGGGTGAGGCACTCTACATAAGGCATCGGCCGGCCCGAACAGAGGCTTAAAGCGGGATACACAGCACTGTGTCCAAGGGTCCCCCCCTGCTTTGCGTGTGCAGTCAGCCTCGCGATGCCATCCGCCTGCATGGGCTGGTATGGCTGGGAGATACACCCGTCAATATCAGAGATAAACAGTTTTGTCATAACGTGCCTTTATGCGAAGAAGGTGCCAAAAGTCGGTTTAATAAGTGCTGGGCAATAAAAAACTGCATAAAAAAGGGAGCGAGCCGCCAAAGAATCCGGTGTTGCAGCCGGTCTTGATGGGGTTCGCTCCCTGTCATATCACTGGAAGATGCGCCGGCCTTTAGCCGCCAAGGGCATCACCTATTTCGTCGATCAGCTCGTCGGAAATGCCCATGCTGCTAAATCCACCGTCGTGGTAAAGGTTCTGCATGGTCACCATACGGGTGAGATCGGACAGCAGGCTGACGGTATAGTCTGCACAGGATTCTGCACTCGGATTGCCCAGCGGAGAGATTTTCTCAGCAAAGTTGAACATGGCTTCGAAACCTTTGATGCCTGTGCCGGCAGTGGTTTTGGTTGGGCCCTGCGAAATCGAGTTGATGCGAATGCCGCGTTTTCCAAGCCGATACCCAAAAGAGCGCACGATGCTTTCGAGCAGCGCTTTTGCATCGCCCATTTCTGAGTACGCCGAAAAAACACGCTGCGCGCCAATGTAACTGAGTGCTACAATCGAACCATTGTCAGCCAGCGCCTCGCTTTCCATACCATGGTGAACAATACGATGCAGGCTTACCGACGAAATGTCGAGCGATTTCATCAGCCAGTTGTAGTTGAGGTTCTCGTAAGGCCGTTTTTTGCGAACATTGAGGCCCATACCGATGGCGTGAACAATAAAGTCGACGCTACCAAATTTTTCTTTCGCCTGATCAAAAAGACCACGGATTTCTTCATCACTGGTGGCATCTGCCCAGATGATTTCACTGTTGGTGATATCAGCCAGTTTGTCCAGCGTGCCCAAACGCTTCGCTACAGGGGCATTGGACAGAATGAATTCGCCTCCTTCTGCATACACCTTTTCGGCAATGGCCCAGGCGATGCTCCGTTCTTCAAGGGCACCAAAAATGATCCCCTTTTTCCCTTTCAACAAACCGAAACTCTTGTTTTCCATGTTTTATGCCTGATGATACTAGTGGTCATCTCATATTTTTTATAGCAAATAAAGCGCAACAGCAGGGTTGCGCGCAGTAAGGTAGCGTTTGTCTGCGAGTGAAGCCACCCGTACCCCGGTTTCAAGCTGCAATTTCACCTGAGATACAAACTTCTGCGCTTCCTGCTTCAAATCACAATCGAATATCTTTCATTTGTGCAACCAGCGCCAGCATTTCGCCATGAATACGACCGTTGGTTGCCAAAATCTGCTTCTCAAACAAACCGTCTGGCTTGTCCGCATAATTGCTGACCCGGCCACCCGCTTCTTTGATGAGTAAAACGCCGGCAGCGAGATCCCATGGCATAAGACCCGTTTCAAAAAAGCCGTCAAACCTGCCGGCAGCCACATAGGCGAGATCAACCGAAGCAGATCCTGTGCGCCTTACGCCGCGTGCTGCTTTCAACATGTCTCCCAGCAAGGCCAAATATTCATCCAGGTGTCCAAAATGTTTATAAGGAAAGCCGGTCACCACCAGCGCATCCGACAGGCTGTCTGTTTTGCTTACCTGGTGACGCACCCCATTAACGTGCAAGCCACCGCCTTTGATGGCCGTGAACAGCTCCCAACGCCCAACCTCCAGCACAACACCGGCAACCAGTTCGCCATCTTCTTCCAGCCCAATGCTTACCGCATACGGCGGCATGCCATGGGTAAAGTTGGTGGTACCATCAATCGGGTCGATAATCCATCGCCAGCCGGCAACTTTCTCATTGCCTTTTGAAAACACATCCCCTTCTTCAGCCATGAACTGGGCATCAGGGAAAGCTTTTTGGAGGATGTCAACAATCAGTTGCTGCGATGCCTCATCTATTTCTGTCACCAGATCGTGCACGTTTTTCATGCGGATCTGGTTCGTGTTAATCTGGCCGGCGTGTGTTCTGATGAGTTGGCCCGCCCGGGTAGCGGCCGCCACTGCGACGTCAAGCGCCTCCTGGTAACGCATTTCAAGTTTTGATTTATTTCACAAACAGTAAAAACCTTTTGTGTGCCACTTCATACACCCGATACCCGCCTCTTTGCAGCACACCCGAGAAGATAGCACTACGGCTGTTCACATCTCTGAAAAATTTAACCCGATAATTCTTATCGGATAAATCTTGCACAACATGGAGCTTCGATTGAATAAAGACGTTCATGCTGTGTTTCAACGCGTTTTTACCTGTTAGCTTAATCAACCATGTTTTATCGCTTTCTGATTCTGTGTAGTTGTTTTGCCGGGGTGCTCCTGTCGGGCTGTACACCGGAGGTACGCGATTCCCCCGCAAACAATGCCACCCTTGCGGCCATGTACACGCAGGATGTAGCTGAACGGGATTCTGTGCTCGAACTCGTCGATCAGACAAACAGCGATGCCTTTAAAGACGCGTTTCTTGCGCTGCGCAATTACACCTATACCCGGTATTCTCGCACAGATCAGTTTGAAGACGACGACTTTCTCGTTGCGTTCAGGGAGCGAACAGTAAATCACTTCGGCCCGGTAGACAACCGCCAATACGATATCATCGAAGCAGATTCAACCAGTGACTTTGACTTCGGCTTCTTTCGGAGATTTGTATCAACCACTGTTGAAGAGCGCGATCCTGCCGACCTTACGCCTTACCTCTTCCCCCCAGACCCTGGCTACCTTTCTGAACGAAATTTCGAAGCCTACCTATATCGCTTTCAACAAGACACCCTGATGCTCAATATTGCTGCCCGGGTTGCCGAAATTCGCGCAAAGCCAGTTGATGGAGATGGGAAAAACATCCGGCGCGCGAAGTTCTTCTTCGATCAGGCTTCCGGACAGTTTGTGGCATTTGAACTTGAGCGTATAGACCTGGCGCTGTTCTTCCGGGAAGAAAGCAGGTTCTTCGTGCATTTGCAGCACGCTCCCGACGGTAAGCTTGTCCCTTACAACACCCGTATAGAAACCCGGATCATCATGCCGTTCAAACCCCCGCAAATTTTCCGTACGGTGGCTACCTATACAGACATCCAACTGTAACCCGACAGGCCCGCGTTAATCCACCCGTACGCGCCACGCCTGCAACGCTTCAATCATTTCACGAATGGTGCTGTACCTGTTATCCGGATCTTTCTCTACACTTTTCATGCAAATGGCGTCCAGCATCTCTGGAATATTACGCGCCGGCGCCTTTTCGATCGGCCGTGCCGGATCATCGTACTGCATGTGTCGCAACAATTCATCCAGCGTGTCGCCCCAGGCCATAAGCGAAAGGGTTAAGACCTCATAAAGTACAGCACCGAGGCTAAATACGTCTGTACGGTGGTCAATGGATTTGGACTCTGCAATCTGCTCAGGCGACATGTAGAGCGCTGTCCCCTGCAGCCTCCCTCGCGCGGTTAACGAGCGGTCTGTTTCTTCGATAAGCTCCATATACGACAGATCGAGATCTACCATATTCCATACTTTTGCGAGGCCCCAGTCCAGCACCAGCACTTCGCCAAACGGACCAATCAGTATGTTGGCCGGCTTCACATCCCGATGTACAACACCGTGGCTATGCGCATAATCCAGCGCGTTGGCCACTTGCAGAATAATGTCAACCAGCACATCCATCCCATACGTTTCCAATATCTCCTCATTGCCCTCCTGCAGGTGCGTGATAATTTCCCGCAACGTGAGCCCTTCCACGAGTTTCATCGTGAAATAGTAGTGACCCTTTGTGTCTCTACTTAGTTCGTAAATCGGGATTGTGTTCGGGTGCTGCAGCATAGCCGTCACACGTGCCTCCCGCAAAAAACGCTGTTGTTCGATAGGATCGTTAGCTATTTCGCGGTGCAGCGACTTGTAACACACGGTTCGGCGGAGGTGCAAGTCTTTACACGACTGAATCAAACACTTGCCACCTTTTGCAAGGGTTTTGAAATAGGCATAGCGCATCTTGTTGTTGATGGCGCTTTGTGGCAGTTCCATATCCGTGTCGTTAAGGGAGACGACGGGATATTTGTCCTGTGGTTTGGGAAACAGACCGGACATGCTCGTACCTGGCTGGTCAAGAAAAAAACATCGCTGGGAGATGTTCAGGTAGTATACAAATTATTTGGAGAAGTGCAGCAAGCTTGAAGGTAATGCTTAAATAATCGTTTCGCCGCATCACGTACGGACTATCCGCACCTGCAGCCGCAAGATATGGTTACTCCTTAGTTGCCGAACTGCGCTTCGAGACGGGGATGTTCGCGGAGGCTGCTGAGCAGCGAGTCATAGCCAACGTAAACGGGATCCAGCAATTCTGCCTGAAATCCGCGTTGCAAAGTAGTGGCAGCGTCTTCATCGCGTTCCTGCAATACAAATACGCGGGCGAGCTGGTAATACGCTTCTGCGTAGTCAGGCTCTTTGGCGAGCGCGACGCGCGCAAATGATTCAGCCATCCGAAAATCAGCTTCGCCCAGCAGGGCCGCGCTTCGGGAGAGTTTGATATGAAAATCAGCGCCGGCGTCTAGCGAAAGCGTTGAAGCTTTCTTAAGTGAATTCCGGGCAAGCAGCGGCTGGTTGTTCAACCTCGCGGCTTCCGCAAGGATAAGAAACGCATCACCATCTTCCGGATCAAGCAAAGTAGCCTGTTCAGCATCCTGCATGGCATCACCATAGCGTTCCATGGCAATCAGCACCTCGGCGCGCAACTTCCACGCAACTGCGTAGTTAGGCGCTTCACGCAATACTTGATCCACACGAACCTTGGCTTCGAGGATGCTTGTTTGATTCCGCCACGCAGTTTCTGCGCGATGGAATTGCATCTGCACTTGCTCGGTTGGCTTGATCTGGCCGTATACATCGTGGCTGCCTGCAAGCAGGAGGACAACAAAGCCGGCACATAACCACCTTGAAATTTGGTAACAACTTCTAATCATGCAGAACCAGCACTGGTATAATCTATTAAATCTGTCCCGTGTTCGATGTCAAGAATCGTTCCACGCAGTAATTCGGACTTGAATATACGATTTTAGCGCATTACGTGTACAAAAACATGCAATAGCGACTTCTTCATGCTACAGTTGGATACACATATCAGAACACTTGAAACCGAATACTGGTCGCACCTGAATACGAAAGTTTTGGGCCGCGAAGTACGGTTTCTGGCTACAACTGATTCGACCAACACCCAGGCCATGCAATGGGCGCAAGATGCCGGACCCGAAGGTGCACTGGTGTACGCAGAACATCAGGCTGCCGGGCGCGGCCGACATGGCCGGCATTGGGCAACCGATCCCTCCACCAACCTGCTGTTTTCGCTAATCCTGCGCCCTGACCTCCCTCCCGCTTCTCTCGGCATCATCAATGTAGCGGCAAGTATTGCACTTGCTGATACCATAAATCGCTATACAGCCCCAATTTCAAGCGAAATTAAATGGCCCAATGATATCCTCGTGCAGGGTAAAAAATGCTGCGGCATGTTGCTTGAATCTGCGATTCCGGTGCAACACAAAAGTGGCTCATTGCCAGTTATTCTGGGGATCGGCGTCAATTTGAATCAGGCGCACTTCACACCAGACATTGCTGAAAAAGCGTCCTCATTGCTGCTGGAAACAGGGCGTCATATTCCACGCATGGCATTTCTCGCGCAATTCCTTAACCATTTCGAAACCAGCTATTTTTCGCTTAAACCCACGGGTAACGAGCAAATCCTGGCGGCCTACAGCAAGCGATTGGCTTACCTGAACGAAGAAACTGTCTTGCGTTTTATCGGCCGTGAAAAAGAAATCAGGGGCATCCTAACCGGTGTATCTGCAACGGGCGCCCTGCAATTGCAGACGGCAGACGGGCTGTGCGAATTCCACGCCGGCGAAGTGACAAGCCAGCCAAACGCGCCCCGTCATGCAGGCGAAGGGTGAATCTTAAGGCCGAGTGCCGATTGATACGTATCCCTTCAATTAAGACTAGCGTACAACCTGCTGGTTTGATGAAGCATCTTTCCAGGCCGGCCGAAAACTGTTGTAGTATCCGCCATATACATATTGGCTCAAGCCGCTGTCTATAGACACCTGTGGTACATACCACTCAGACACTTCATGCAGCGGCCGCACCATGGCTTGCCTGTCCTGTACCACTGGGTCAAACAAAAACGTGGTATCGTCTTCTTTAAAAAGGACCCAGGTGTGACCCTGATAGAGTTCACCAGGATGTACAGACCAACCAGCGCAAAACTCAGCGTCGACGCCGCTTTCTACGAGTTTACGCCAGGTCCAGAGAGAAAAGTCTTCACAGTCGCCCCGACGAATGCGTTCAAAAGTAATGGGATGCTGCCAAACATCACGCTCATCAAATTGCTCTTTGTCCGTCATATACTGACAGGCATCGAGCCAATACGTCATGTCGTTTAGGCCCATCTGACCGGTATCTATCTGACCTTCCAGATACCATGAGAAACAGCGCCTTGAGCCGGCGCCATAGACGTGTAGGGGTACTTTGCAGTTGTACCGTTTCCAGTTTTTATCCTGCGTTGTTTGCAGCAGGAACCAGTAAAACGGGCGCCGAAGGGTTTTGGCTACGTGGGCGATCATGGGTGATTGCTAACTGAACCGGGCAAGGTTGAAGCCGGCTGTTAAAAACAAAACTGTAAAAACAAACCGGCAATTGGCTTTACGTGATCATGGCACAGAGAGTTGCGTCAGGGCTACACCATTTGCCCCAGCAGCATGTTTATACGTGCGACAACCATCTCTATGGCCACCTGGTTGTGCCCACCTCTCGGTATAATGACATCAGCCCGGCGCTTCGAAGGCTCCACAAACTGGATGTACATCGGGCGTACTGTGCGCTCGTATTGCGAAAGGATATTTTCGATAGAACGCCCCCGCTCTTCAATATCGCGCCGAATGCGACGCAGTAAACGCACGTCACCATCGGTATCAACAAATATCTTGATGTCCATCAGGTCAGCAAGGGCCGACTCAGCGAGCACCAGAATCCCATCTACAATGATAATGGGTTTGGGGGTGATGTGGACGGTTGCTTCGTGGCGCGTGTGCCGGTTGTAATCATAGGTTGGCTTCTCGATCGACTGGCCGGCCAACAACTGCTCAATATGGGTTAGCAGCAGGCTTGTTTCGAGGGAATCAGGGTGGTCAAAGTTGACCGACAGGCGTTCTTCTGCAGAGAGGTGCCGAAGGTCTTTGTAATACGCATCGTGTTCAATTACCGCGACGCTGGCAGCGTCCAGGGCTCCCATGATCTTCCGGATTACCGTGGTTTTTCCGGACCCAGACCCTCCAGCAATACCAATAATGACAGGACGCTCCATACCCATGGTCGTTTAATAGTTGGTATACGTTAGGTTACGATGGTTGCTTTGATGGCCCGCCAAAATTGGTGGTGGCAGGTTTAAGCTGTTCCCATCGGAAGTGCGCTAAGTGAATATCCGACTCGCAGTTGAAAAAGTCGAGGGCGACCATTCAATATTCCAATCTTTGGGGGAAATCCAAAGTCGAACTACACTTTAACCATGGCAAGGGTAGCCATCTTTTTCTCTTCGTCAAAAACGGAACGGCTCTCATCGTATTTGTAGCCGGCAGGATGCTCCCATTCTTTTACACCGTCGATGTTTTCAACCATTTCACGCACAAGATAGTTGACCAGCTGTCCACGCAACGGTTTAACACCATGGGTGAGTGCTTTGAGGTCACCACCTTCAACTTTGTCGTAAAAGGCCACTTCAACCATCAGGGCGTACGCGTGCTCGTCTTTCCACGCATCGCGGTGCGCTTTGGGCAGCAGGTTCCAGACGACATGTCCTTCCAGCGTTTCATTGAGGAGCGGGCTGACGTAGTCGCGCCAATACTTCGACACTTTCCCCAATTCGGGTAAAGATGCGTCGATTTTTAGCTTATAGTTTGGAATGAGGTCATCCGGACGTAGCAGTCCGAACAGGCCGGAAAAGATGATGGCATTTTCCAGCAGCCGGCGCTGTGCCCCAGTGGGCAGGCCAGCAAAATCCATCGACTTGTACATAATCCCGGGACTATAACGATCCAGGGCAGACATCAAGGGCGCTTTAAAAATGGTCAGATTGTTGTCCAGTGCCTCCTCCAGATTCTCACCCTTGACACCAAACAGCGACTCCAGGCCTTCTCCTTCTTCAATGGTTGATTGCAACACATTGATCAGCTTCCTTCGCTCCGGGTTAAGGTCGCTGAAATAATTGAAGGTGGAAGATGAACGGTAGTCGAACATATCCGGGGCAAACGGATTGCCACCAGGATTTTTACCTTCTGAGGGTGGGAGCAGAATAGAAATTTTGGACATGCACCACGTAAATTGAGCTAGAACAAGATTCAATGATATGCTGGCAATCTGCCGGCAACACCAGAGAAATTAATTGGCGGGCATTTCACCAGCAGGCCCATGACGTCGTACTTCGCCCATAAGCGCATCAATATCATCCTGGATTTGCTGCGCTTTGGTACGGACATCGGCAACCAACGCGTCTCCTTCTACCCGGGCATCACCCGGTGCTTCAGGGTGAATCACGTGATCAATAAAATTGTTCACCTGATCCGCGAGGTTTTCCAACTGGTAAGCCAGACGTCGGCGAATTTTCTGCCCTTCTTCCGGGGCGAGCAAAATTCCCAGCGCAAAGCCCGCAGCACCACCAAGCAATGCGCCCATGGCGCCGGCACGAACCAGACTTCCAACGTTAGATTCCTTCATAGAGGCCCTTTTGATTAAAACTTCAAAACTGGTATACCTTGCTTAAACTAGGTATTTCAGGATCCAGTTTCTTCTAAACAGTCCAACAGGCTGTATAAATCGCTTTTTACGGTAAAAAAAAAGCTACCGCCGGACAACCGACCGCAGCTTTAGACCGCTAAGTACCAGACGCAACTACCGGTTTTTCTTCTTATGCCGATTTTTGCGAAGGCGCTTCTTCCGCTTGTGCGTTGCGATCTTGTGCCGCTTACGTTTACGTCCACAAGGCATTCCGTATACTCCTTCCTAATGGTTATTGGTTATTAAACCAGTTTAAAATTTTATAGCCTCCGTATAACGCTCCATACCTTCTGCGGTTTCCAAGCTATTTGTGATGCCCCCCCGACACCGTCTCTCCATCGCATTCAATCTTCTTATCCCCTATCTTTACAGCGCCAATGGATAGTGAACAGGATGCAAGTATCAACACCTACAGGAGCACCTCCCTCTCATATCGACACACAACAGTGTGCAAATTGCGACGCACCTGTAACGGGGCCATTCTGCCAAACCTGCGGCCAGCGTCATGATTCGCACCTGCATCCATTCCGGCAGCTGGTCAGTGACGCGTTATCCACTGTTTTAAATTTGGATGGCCGTTTCTATCAGACATTCAGGTTGATGTTCAAACCTGGCCGGCTTACTGAAGCCTATCTGGACGGCCAACGAGCAAGGTATGTCCCTCCTTTCCGACTCTACTTATCGTTCAGTATCGTTTACTTTGCCCTTGCTGCCTGGCTTAACATCAAAGATTTCCTGCTGTTCAATCTCAACTTCCCAGAAGAACTCTCACATTTACCCGAAGCATTTCCCCGTTTTCTTTTTGTGCTGGTCCCAGCATTTGCCCTCTTGCTCAAGGGACTCTATCGCAAACGTCTGTATGCTGAACACCTTATATTCAGTCTGCATTTCCATGCTGTTTTGTTTGTCGTCTTCTCGCTGTCAGCTCTGCTAGAATATGCAACGTCTCTGATTCCTGATGCAGAGACGCTGACGTTTGTCGCCATTGCACAGGGG
>JBCCIM010000123.1 GCA_039111535.1 Bacteroidota bacterium
ACGAGCGACAAAAGCAGGACAGCTGGTTTATGGACGATGGCAACGGTGTTGTCCTCGGCCAGCGGGTGGTTGCCATAGAAAAAGCCGGCGTGTATGTGCCTGGCGGTAAAGCCTTTTATCCGTCGAGCCTGCTGATGAATGTAATCCCGGCACAGGTTGCCGGCGTTAGCGAAATACACCTGACTTCCCCTCCGGGCACCGATGGGTTGCCCAGTGCGCTTGTACTTGGAGCTGCCCACTTGCTTGGCGTAGAAAATGTATACAGCGTTGGTGGCGCACAGGCCATTGCAGCGCTGGCTTACGGCACAGAAACCATCCCCAACGTCGACAAAATTGTAGGCCCCGGTAACATTTACGTTGCGACAGCCAAGAAGCAGGTTTTTGGGCCCGTAGCCATTGACTCAGTTGCCGGCCCCAGTGAAATTGTTGTCCTGGCAGACCACACCGCCAACCCTACGTTTGTCGCTGCTGACCTGCTTTCTCAGGCTGAGCATGACGAAAAGGCTTCATCCATTCTCGTCACGAACAGCAGCAAACTAGCCAAGGACGTAAAAGAGGCTGTGACCGAGATGGTCCCAACGCTTAGCCGGCAAACCATTATCAGAGAAGCCCTTCAAACGTACAGCGCATGCGTGGTAACCGAAACGATGGACCAGGCTGTAGAAGTCGTAAATGAACTGGCCCCGGAGCATCTGGAAATTATTGTTACAGATCCGTGGACAACCATGACCCAGATCAAACATGCTGGCGCCATTTTCCTGGGTCCTTATACCAGTGAACCGGTAGGCGACTATTTTGCCGGCCCTAACCACGTACTCCCCACAGGCGGCACAGCCCGGTACGCTTCTGCTTTGGGTGTTGATGACTTTATCCGCAAACAATCGGTCATCCATTACACGCAGGCGCGCTTGATGGAAACGGGACAAAAAATCATAAACTTTGCGAATGCTGAAGAGTTGACGGCTCACGCACGGGCAATCGCCGTGCGCCTTGAAGCTGAAGATCCCAATGCGTAACCATGAAGCTAGCAAACGTCCCGGATTCCTTAAGACAAACCATCCGTCCTTCCATCCGCGCCCAGAAGCCTTATCTGGTGCCCGGCTCCAAAGCCCAACCTGCAACCAAACTCAACCAGAATGAAAGTCCTTTTGATTTGCCTGAAGCAATCAAAAAAGAGCTGGTAGATGTGTTTCTCAAAACCCCCTTCAACCGTTACCCTAAAGAACACCCATACCAGTTAATCAACGCACTGGCCGAAGAGCTCGGCCATCCGACCGAAGGCATCCTGGTGGGAAATGGATCCAATGAGTTAACGTACACGCTGGGCATGTGCCTGATAGCTCCGGACACACCAGTAGTGCTGCCCACGCCCATGTTTTCGCTCTATACATCTGTTGTCAAGATGTTTGCCGGCAATCTTATTGCTGTCCCCCCCCTGCCCTCGCTGCATTTTGACATGGATGCAATAGCAACGGCTGTTGAAACGCACCAACCAGCCCTCACGGTACTAACAACACCAAACAACCCGACCGGCCTGGCAATCGCCTTACCGGAAATCCGCCGTATTGCTGAACTGGCAAACGGATTTGTGCTCGTAGATGAGGCGTATGTTGAGTTTACAGCGGAAGAAAGTGCCTTTTCCCTGCTTGAAACGTTTCCTAATGTCATCCTGATGCGCACCTTCTCTAAAGCGTACGGACTTGCCGGCCTGCGCATCGGCTACCTTATCGGACATCCCGAAATAATTGGAGAGTTCATGAAGTCCAGACTGCCTTTCATGATCGATAAGCTTTCAGAATCCATCGCCTTAACGTTGTTAAAAAGACGGGATATGATTGCAGAACGCATCGCTTTTATGCAAACCTCTTGTATGGAGATGACAACGGCCATGCAAGCCATGCCCGGGGTCGACGTTATCCCTAGCCAGACCAACTTCGTCATCTTCAAAACACAGCAAGCTCCGGGGGCGCTCATGCAAAAATTAATTGAAAGCGGCGTACTGGTACGAAATATGATGGGGTATCCAGAACTTGCAGGATATTTGCGTGTTAATGCAGGATCCGCTGAGGAGAACAAGGCGTTCCTGCGTGCGTTGGAAGATGCATTATAGGCCTCACTTTTTGGCGGCATGTTTCATAGCGCAGCATGTTTCTTTTTTATATAACATGCCATGCCCTGGCCGTTCCGATGCCCCGGGATACATACCATTTCTTTGGACGATATAAATGGATTTTGTTCAAGTTGACATTGTAGGACTATCAACCAGCCCATCGAGTGGAGGGGCTTACGCACTTGTACTCGGTGAAATAGAAGGAAACCGCAGGCTTCCTATTATTATCGGTGCGTTTGAAGCGCAGGCGATAGCCCTGGAGCTTGAAAATATCCAGCCGCCCCGCCCGATGACACACGATCTGTTGCGGGACCTGTTTGAAACAGTAGGCGCTGAAATCCTGGATGTGGTAATTGACGAATTGCGGGAAGGCACGTTCTTCGCTAAAATTCGCTTTGTACACACAGGGGATGATGGACAACTGGATGCACGTCCCAGTGATGCTGTGGCAGTTGCCGTTCGCGTCGGTGCACCAATTTATGTAGCACCTTCCGTCCTGGATGAAGCCGGCATACCAACCGAAGAAGAAGGCGTCTCTGCCCTTGCGCGCCCCGAGCCAGAAGAGGAAGAAGCCGCACCACCAAAATCTCGCCTGAAACAGATCGAAGACCAGTTGGAAAAAGCCATCAACGAAGAAAACTACGAGTTGGCTGCCAAGCTTCGCGACGAAATTCAGCGTATGAAAGGTGAACAGGCGCAGAATTAATCTCCCTGTTCATGTATCCCCACAACGCAGATATCCTGTGTTGAAGCCACCCGCCCTGTACTGCGTTTTGCAACACCCCGCTATGCGTACACCCTTTCCTGTGTCCACTTACACGGCATCGGCCTCCATGCGATGTAGTAAGCTTTTTCCCTGATTCAGCGTTACGCAGTCCCGCCATGTCGTCTACCCGCTTTCCCGCTACACCCAAATCTGCTGCATACCGACTCCCTTTTGGCGATTTATCTTTTTCGAACCTTTTCCAAGACTATGTAGCGTACAAGGAGCCGCTCGCATCGTTTTTTGCCGGCGACTTCCGCAATCCAGACGCATTCCGTGAGGCTGCCGAAAAAGCATTGCGCGTACCACGCGACAGAAACACCCTGGCTGATGTACTCCTCGAGCAGAATACCAGATGGGGACTACAAGAAGCCACCGCACAAAACATTGACAAGTTGCGGGATCCGGAATCGGTCGTTGTAATTACCGGGCAGCAACTGGGGCTGTTTATGAGCCCGATGTACATCCCGTACAAAACGCTTACAACCCTCTTGCTTGCAAAGCAGATGGAAGCGGCGCTAAATCGTCCTGTTGTACCCGTTTTTTGGCTTGCAGGAGAAGACCATGACTTTGAAGAAGTAGCAGCCTTCAAACTGCCGGGCACTGAAAAACCGCATACCTTTATCTACGCAGCGCCGGCAGACAGACGCGGCCCCGTTGGCCGTATCCCATTATCGCCAGAAATTTCGACCATCATTGATGGTATAGCGGAAGCCTTACCGGCTTCGCCTAACAAAGCTGAACTGATCGCGTTTTTGCGGGCAACCTACAAGCCGGGGCGCTCTTTCAGAGACGCTTTTGCGACCATGATCAGCCGGCTGTTCAAAGACACTGGACTTGTTGTCGTTTCTGTAGATGACAAGCGGCTCAAGCAATTGTGCATACCACTATTCCAACAGGAGGTACGCGATTACGCAACTGTTACAGCAGCAATGGAGGCTACAAGCCAGGTACTGGAAGAAACGTACCATAGCCAGGTCAGGATCAACCCGACCAACCTGTTTTACATGGAAGATGCCGGGCGTTACCCCATCGATGCAATGGGCGACTCCTTTTTACTGCGGGGGCACGGGCAAACATATGATGAAGCCGGCTTGCAGACACTTGTTGCGGCACAGCCCGAGTATATCAGTCCTAACGTCGTCCTGCGCCCAATTGTGCAGGATGTGCTCTTCCCAACCATTTCGTATGTTGCAGGCCCCGGCGAAATAGCCTATTACGCGCAGTACAAGGAGGCGTATGCGTGGGCAAACTTGCCTATGCCACTCATCTACCCCCGCGCCAGTATTACGCTTGTAGAGCCGGCTGTGCAGAAAGCACAACGCCATTTCGACCTGCCTTTGCCCGCGTATAAGGAGCAGGCGCCCAAGATTTTCCGAAAACACGCGCAGCAGCAACTTGATCTTGATCTGGACAAGTTATTTTCACACGCAGAAGACCAGATCGGGACAGCGCTTTCTAGCATGGCCAGCGAAGTTATCAATTGGGAAGCTTCGCTACAAAAAACGGCCGGCGCTTCCGGGCAGGTTATAAAAAAGGAATTAGATCGCTTTAAAGAGCAAATCATCAAAGCGCAAAAAAGGCGGATGGGACACGCGGAACGCCGCATCCACACGATTCACAACCACATTTTCCCAGGCGGCTCTTTACAGGAACGCGCGATTTCTCCCCTCCATTTCCTGAACCAGTACGGACTCGACTTTTTCAAATCCCTGATGGCTGATGTATCGCTGGATACAACGGCGCACCAGGTGATCAATCTCTGAACACGATGACTGACAATTTCTTTTTCTCTCCCCTGATTGAGCAAGCTGCAGAATTGGCAGCGGAATGGCACGCAGGTACATACCGAAAAGGGCGATGGCGTCATCCGTCGTTCTTGCTCGAAGATGGAGACGCCCCTAAAATCCCAGTTATGGCACACGTCACAACGGTTGCGATAACGGTCCAGCGGGCAGGCTGGGATGAGGTGACGGTTGCAGCAGCCTTCTTGCATGATATCCTCGAGGACCCCAATCAACTGGGAGAAATCATGACCTTTGAAGCCCTCGAGGCACGGGTGGGACATGCTGTTGCCCATCGCGTCCGTGAAGTTTCAGAGGCTAAGAAGGATGCAAACGGCAAGAAGCAAATGTGGAAGGCTAGAAAGGTAGGCTACATAGAGGGGCTGAAAGTACACAGCATTGAGGCTTCAGCAATCAGCCTTGCCGACAAAATCCACAACCTCTGGTCGCTGAACGAATCCCTCGAGAAAGGCATCAACATTTTCTCATCAACCAAGAAGCGGCGTGGACTGAGCGCCGGGCCGGCTCCTCAACGATGGTTTTATAACGCGGTATACAAAGCAACCTTGCACCATCAGGACCGGCGCATTCAGGTGATGCAAGCCCGATTCAAACAAGAACTGGAACGGTTTGAGATGCTTACAGAACCGATGGTAGACACTGTTGAGTCCTCATAACGGCTACGCATACCGCGAGTGCTCGACCAGGATACAGCGATTCTTGATGTAGGGCAGTTCTGCAGCTGTTGCGAGGCGTTCCGCTTCCTGGCTCGAAACACCAATCTGGGTCCAGATCACAGGCTGTTCGTCGGTTTCCTCTATTCGCTTCACAACATCTTCCACCATCGCGGCAGTGTGTGCCGGCCGGCGAAATATGTTCACAATGTCAATCTTCGTGTCAGCAGGAATTTCCGACACTGCGGGATAACAGGGCCGGCCCAGTATTTCTTTGTGGCCCGGGTTTACCGGAATTACCTCGTAGCCGGCACTAATGAGATAGCGGGCAATTGAATTGCTCGTTCGGGCCGGATTGTTCGAGCACCCAACAACAGCAATGGTTTTTGCTTCCGCCAGAATTTCCTGAAATGATTGCACAGCCATTGGAATAATTGAAAGTGGACGTTGTCTATAAGATAACGCATCTGCAACATAGCCAGTAATGGGTTAAACCACCACCTGTTCTGTTACGCAATCCGCTGGTATATAAAAGAACATCAAGCCTCTATCAATCTCGAGCATGAAATACCTCCTGCTTCTTGCACTCGCCTTTCTGGGAGTTACACAAACCGCCTATGCCTGTTCATGCATCGCTCCTCCAGGCCCACTCGAAGCTATGTCGGAAGCTGATTTCGTATTTTCCGGCACGGTGGAAACGGTCATTCCAGTCGACAAGGAATATGGTAAAAATATTCTCGTAAAGCTGCGGGTGTTGTCGCAATGGAAAGGTGGCCTTAGCGAAGAGGTCTTTGTTGAAACGGCTGACAATTCTGCAGCTTGTGGCTATAATTTCGAACGCAAAAAATCATACCTCGTGTACGGTTCAGTCCATGAAGGGGTGATGACAACCAACATCTGCACCAGAACAACTTCGCTCGACAATGCAAGCGAAGATTTGCGCGCCCTTGGTGACGGCGAACAAACGACTTCGAAGCGGTCTCTTTGTGGCGGCCCAACCAATGCTGTGGTCATCCAAACGTTTATGTTTCTAATGATTGGCATGGCATGCTCGCGCAGGCGGCCCCGCTGGACCAGGCCGGCCCCCTATCTCCCAACTGATCAGCGGTAAAGCCCTCATGGCCAACCTTCTGATCGAAGCCAGTTGGACTACAGGAAAATAAGCTACGGGTTTAGAACATTTAAACCACCCAAACGTACGCTTTCGCCATTATTTACAGTAGTTTGACGACCTTTCAGTAGCGCATATGGCTGGCTATCCCTTTGCCGAAATCGAAAAGAAATGGCAGGTGTACTGGGAAGACAATAAAACCTTCCGAACACCTGACAACGTAGACACTTCCAAGCCGAAATTTTATGTCCTCGACATGTTTCCCTACCCATCTGGCGTAGGCCTTCATGTTGGACATCCCCTTGGATACATCGCTACTGATATTGTGGCGCGCTTCAAGCGCATGCAGGATGTGAATGTATTGCACCCCATGGGATTTGATGCCTTCGGTTTGCCGGCAGAGCAGTTTGCTGTTGAACACGGCGTACATCCACGCATCACAACCGAGCAGAATATTGCCAACATGGTGCGCCAGCTCAAACGGCTGGGCCTGAGCTACGACTGGGACCGTGCAGTTTCGACAACAGACGTCGACTATTACAAGTGGACCCAGTGGATTTTCCTCAAGCTATTCCATAGCTACTTCGACCCAGTCGAGCAAAAAGCTAAACCAATTACTGTGCTCAGCGAAAAGCTGGCTGCAGGTGAGTGGCTGATTGGCGAAGACAATGCACTAGTCACACCTGACACGGCCGGCGCGCGCGCATGGGACACCTTCTCTGAGCGCGAGCAAGAAGCCATCCTCTCCAATTTCCGGTTAGCGTTCCTTGCAGAGGTCCCGGTAAACTGGTGCCCCGGCCTCGGCACGGTGCTGGCAAATGAGGAAGTGACCAATGAAGGGCGCAGTGAGCGCGGCAACTACCCGGTATACAAGCGACCGCTGCGCCAATGGATGCTTCGCATCACAGCATACGCAGAGCGCTTACAGCACGAACTGGAGCATGTAGATTGGCCAGAGCCGATCAAAATCATGCAGCGCAACTGGATTGGCCGTAGTGAAGGCGCGCATATTGATTTTGAGATTGCAGACTGCGACAAACAATTGCGCGTGTTCACTACGCGCCCGGATACGCTTTTTGGCGCCACCTACATGGTACTGGCCCCCGAGCATCCCTATGTTGAAGAGATTTGCACAGAAGCCCAGCACGCTGAGATCAAGAAATATCAGTCGTGGGCAGAAGGTCGTTCGGAAATAGACCGCATGGCTGAAGGCAAGGAGAAGACCGGTGTGTTTACGGGCGCTTATGCCGTGAACCCAGCCAACGGCCAGCAAATTCCAATCTGGATTGCAGATTATGTATTGATGGGATATGGCACTGGAGCCATTATGGCTGTACCCGGACAGGATGAACGGGACTGGGCATTTGCAGAAGTATTTGACTTGCCCATTATCCGCACGGTTGAACCGCCGGCAAATTTTGACGGACAGGCTTTCACCGGCAATGGTCCTGCCATCAACAGCGGTTTCCTCAACGGCCTCCACATCAAGGAAGCTAAAGAGAAAATGATCAGCTGGTTGGAAGAAAAGCAGGTAGGCGCCGGCACCATCAACTACAAATTGCGCGACTGGCTGTTTAGCAGGCAGCGATACTGGGGTGAGCCATTTCCAGTGTTACACGGCAAAGACGGCGCTATACGAACGGTATCAGTTGACCAGTTGCCCGTCGAATTGCCTGCGATGGAGAATTTCTCGCCGTCGGCAAGCGATGACCCGGAAGCGCCTCCCAAACCGCCGCTCGGCCGCGCCGGCGAAGACTGGCGATTCACCGAAATTGACGGCACCCTGTACGAGCGCGAATTAAATACGATGCCGCAATGGGCAGGCTCCTGCTGGTATTACCTGCGGTTCATCGATCCTCAAAATAACGGGGCATTTGTTGACGCCGAACAAGAACAGTACTGGATGGGCGGCAAAGGCGTCGACCTCTATGTAGGTGGCGCTGAGCACGCCGTACTGCATCTGCTTTACGCCCGGTTTTGGCACAAGGTGCTTTTTGATCTCGGGTTTGTCTCTACACCGGAGCCTTTTGGCCGGCTGTTTAACCAGGGCTACATCCAGGCTTATGCCTACCGGGATGCACGAGGTATCGCGGTGTCAGCAGAAGAAACCGTTGACCAGGATGGCCGGCCGGCAACGGAAGTACAGGACCAACCCAATCGACAGTTCTCTTATAAAGGCGAACCCGTAACCCAGGAATACGGCAAAATGGGCAAGAGCCTGAAAAATGCTGTTAACCCGGATGACGTATGCGACGAGTACGGCTGCGATACGCTGCGCTTGTATGAAATGTATATGGGTCCACTCGAGGCTTCTAAACCCTGGAATACGCGCGATATCATTGGTGTGAACAGGTTCCTGCGCCGTATCTGGCGTAACTTCTACGACGATGATGCCGGGCAAAGCCGCGTTTCTGAAGCGGAGCCTTCACAAGAGCAACTGCGCAGCCTGCATGCTACCATCAAGCGCGTCAGCGAAGCCATGGAGCGGATGAGCTTCAACACATCCATTGCAGCGCTTATTGAACTGAACAAAGAATGGGTCGCACTCGATACCGTTCCGCGGGCATTGGCGGAACCGTTTCTGCTCATGCTTGCCCCGCTGGCACCGCATATTGCAGAAGAGTTATGGCATCAGATGGGGCATCAGGAAAGCCTTGCGTATGCAACGTGGCCACAAGCATTGGATGAGCATCTGAAACAGGATACAATAGAAATTGCGGTACAGGTTAACGGCAAAGTACGCGGTGCCATCCACGTTGCACCTGATGCAGCAAAAGAGCTGGTGCTCGAAACGGCCAAGGCTAACGAGAGCATCGTTCGACACATTGAAGGCAAAACCATGCGTCGGGAAATCTATGTGCCGGGCCGTATTGTTAACCTCGTTGTAAGCTAGTACGCAATCTCCCCTGTTACCATGACGCTCGACCTTCTTGCCTTTGCTGCACACCCGGACGACGTTGAACTCTGCGC
Organism: Bacteroidota bacterium; assembly: GCA_039111535.1. Taxonomy (NCBI): domain Bacteria; kingdom Pseudomonadati; phylum Bacteroidota; species Bacteroidota bacterium. The sequence continues at coordinate 9,413 of JBCCIM010000123.1, forward strand.
CGGCGGCACCATGTGCCTGCTGGCAAAACAAGGATACAAGACGGGCATTGTAGACCTGACACGCGGCGAACTCGGCTCACGCGGCACTCCTGCCCTTCGGCAAGAGGAGGCTGCGGCAGCATCTGGTGTTATGGGCATCCAGGCACGAGACAATCTGGGCATGCCCGATGGAGACATCCAGAATACAGCATCGAACAGGCTGAAGCTGATCGGTGCCATTCGACAATACCGACCCCATATCGTATTCCTGAATCCGCTGATTGATAGGCACCCCGACCATGGCAATGCGGCCAACCTGGTTAAATCAGCGTTGTTTTATGCAGGACTGCGTAAAATCGAAACCCGAAACGCCGATGGTGACTTGCAAGACCCCTGGCGCCCTGACCATGTATTACACTATATGCAAAGCGCACCGTTTGAGCCTGATCTGATTGTAGATGTCTCGGATGTTTGGCCGCAGCGGATGGAAGCGATGTTGTCGTACAAGTCGCAATTTTTTAATCCCGACTACACGCCGACAGCAGATGAGCCGCAGACGTTCATTTCAAACCCAGACTACGTAAAATGGATTGAGGCCCGGGCCCGTACCTATGGGTACATGATTGGCGCTACTTACGGCGAACCTTTCCAGTATGCAGCCGGCCCGATTGGCGTAACTGACCTGTTCACCACCCTCTCCCGCAAGAAAGCCTTTAAATAACTAACGCGGGTTCGGAAGTACTTTAAAGACATAGGAAAAGGCCATTTCCAATCGATTCAAGAATTTCATGCCTTGAGCGCTGTGCGTCCATTACAAGGCAAACGGGTTCGCCAACTCGAATTGTCCCGGCTGTCAATGAATGGATTACTGCCTGAGGCTGGCAATACCCAGCGTATATTTGGAGCTTTTCGTGACGCGAAAAGGGAACGCAGATGAGATAATGTTTGCGTCTTCATCGTCTTTGATCGCATACTTTAACTCGAGTACCGTGAAATCACTTTTTGCCGTGCGTCTCCTGCTTAAATGCACTGGCCGGAAAATATCCTTAAATGAAAGTTGGGTATCTATCGTAGCTCTGAATCGTTTGTCACCGGACAGGTAATACGTTCTTCGGTAACGGTTTAACAGCGTCGGTTCGAGGTGGGCAAGTTCGTTGTAGACCTGGGGAGGTAACTGAGTTTTATCAAATATCTCTTGCAGTGTCTTTTTAGTAAAAGGCTCCTGCAGGCTAAAGGGGAGAAGTGGCATCGACTTTTTGTAGCCGGCGAGGCCTTCCTTGATTTTGAATTCAAGTACCGGCTTCGCAATCGGCCCCATCAATGAACCATACCATCGAATGCGGACTTTTTGCCTTTGGGCGATCCCGTCGAGCGTAACCCGGTAGGCTTGTAATGATGGGGTGTCCAGGTAAATATTATTGATGAATCGTGCTTCGTAGACAGAGGAAAAAACAGCCGGATTCATCTTGAGAATCATCTCCATTTTTTCGAACGACATGCCATGCATTGCATATTTTCGTTCGTATCGCAACATTGAAGCGATGCCTGAACGTTCAGGGATGGTATGATCTAACACAGAAATAGGACGCCTTTCAAGTTATCTTGTGATCAGTGTCGATGCGGTATAAAAACCTGGAACACGGAGTAATTCTGGTAATCGCATTCACTGCGATGCCGTACCATAAACATTGCCATACATGAGGTCTGCAACCCGCTTCTGGTCAGCCGGCACCTGTTTGCCGTTCATCCAGCAAAGAGAGCCTTCTTCGATTAGCATGGGTACCTCGACATCCTGCATCGTGAAATTATTGCTTTCGATTGAAGCGGGGCCAAATTCTGGTTTCTTTTGATAAATGGCTACACCGACGCGACTACTCTGCACAGCAACATCGTTAACATTCACAACCGACTGATCTTTGCTGGCAATAGCTATTTCACTGCCATAAATAGTAAGCAGCCGGCCATTTATTACACTAAACTCGCCGGCGCTAAATGCTTTATCGCCGGCGTTTCTAATTTCTACGTCCCGTAAAGTTAGCGTCGACCCTGATACATCAACCCCATCATTTCCTGTGTTTTCGAACAGCGCATTTGAAATGATGCCTTCAACAAAATCACCGTCGAAAGCATCCGACATTGAATTAGAGAACACAACGCTATCCATTTCGAATGATGTGCGGATCAGGTTCAATGCATCCTCGGAGCGGGCACCCTCAAATGTGGTGTTTTTAAATACTACTTCAGATTGATAGAAGGATACGCTGCCCGTAAGCACCCACCCACTTTGGTTGACACTGCTCAAGTGTTCAAATACTGTATGGTTAATGCTGGATTTATTGCCGGCTTTCAGTACAACAAGTCCCTGCCCTGTACGGTCGGAGGATAAGATTCGTACGGGATTTGATTTTGAGCCAGTAAACATAACGGGCCCCTTTGCCAAAATCATGGCGTTGTCAAGTAAATCGAGTGATGTACCTGTGGACATAAAGAAGGTATAGCCGGCTGGCAGAATCAGGTTGTGGTCAATACGCCAGGATCCAGTTTGGGCTGAGACACGCTTGTTTATATCATCTTTGATCAAAAAAGAAAAAGCAGCTGTATTTTCTTTTTGTGTAGTCACGTCGTTTTGTAAATACGTATCGCGTGCATGGGAATGAGGCAACACTGTCGTGGTGAACAGGGAGTCGTTGCCAATAATTCTGTAGTTAACCTTTAGCAGGGATCGCATCGAATCTGCAAAAACAAGTCCTCCTGGTATAGGCAGTGATGCGTTTATAAAAGAAATACCCGTGTTTCTTTTCTTGCCCTTTATAAAAGGAACAGTATCGAATGGAAGAAGCAGGGAGTCGTTTAGCACAAGGGACGCTGGCTGAACGGGCATCGCCTGTGTACTACCGATCTCGAGGAGCAGTGAATCGGCAGTGAATCCGCTTACGTGAACACGAATCCCATCTTTGGGATTAAGCGCGAAGTGAATGAGTCGGCGATTCTGTTCTATTGCCTCAAAAGGAAATTCGTATTCAGGAAATTCCTTATATAAAATATGCAGCTTTTGCTCAAACTCCGAATCGATATCTGCATAAAGATGGTCCAGATAGTTGAGCGAAGACACACGTTTGAGTGTCTCCAAATATGCTTTTTTGAACAAGGGATCTTCGAGTGCAAGCAGTATAAGATGTTGTTTGTATTCAACTTGATCGCTATCAATCATGTTAACTGATAGCAGCTTGACAGGGGTGCCGGCCAGCCCGTCAAATCCTATGGGCTCCAGACGCGTTGTTACCGGGTTGTAGTAGAACCGCATATTATTCCAGATGGCACTGTGCTGTGCACCCATCAGCTCAGAAATGGCTACATACGCAGCAAGATGGTCTATATCAAAAACTTCGTTGGTAGCTTTTTTGCCAGTCCGAAAAGCTTCGAGTAAAGAAATAGCTTTAATGAAGTTTCGGTGGTAGGTAGAGTCTGCTGCCATGGCGTTTGATTCAAACGCATCAATGGCTACGGATCTGAAAGAAGCACTTGAAAGTGGAATTGTTTGCGGGAAGCTCAATAGATCATCCAACTGATCCCAGATGACATCCTCATCCATGCGAATGATTGGCCCCTCTCTTCTCTTGTTATGCTCAACGAGTATTTTGTTGAAATGCTCTTCAATGGCAAAAATCCCAAGGTTTTTGCCATTTACTGAAAGCTCCGCGAAATCATAGCGAAGAGATAATACATCTTCACGTTTTAACGCTTGATGGTAAACCCATTCCGCAAGGAAATTTCTGGTTTTTGGATGTTGGATCGAAAAAACGCGCAGGCCCTCTACAGAGGCATCGTTTTTAACTTTGACGCGGTACGACCATTTTTCGCCCTCGAGGTGATCGAGCCAATCACCTTTGAGTCTGAGTTTTACATCATATGATGCTTGATTGCGGCGAAGCGTAGCCGGTACATAATCATCGTCTGTTGTCATGAGCCGGCCCATGATCAAAGCCACTTCCCGCTTGTAAGCTAACTTCTGAAAGTTTTTGTGATTGATGTCCAGTTGAATAAGATCCGGCTGGGAAAAGAATCCCTTTATCCGATTGGGAAACTTGGTGACGAGTTGTTTGCTGCTTTCAAGGGTAGATTTTGCACGAAACAAATTTGCTTCAGCGATCAGTAGACCAATGAAAAAAATGAAGACAGAATACAGGAGCAGAGCCATACCAGAGAGCCAGGCAGTTCCCATCAGTTTGCTACGCATGAGTTTCTCAATCACCGTAGTCTTTGAAGAGCCGTGGTGTTTTTTGAGTATCAATGTAAACCCTCCAGCCCCGTATTGTTGAGCAAGGCTATATGCAAAGAATCGTTCAGCTCATATAAAGAGGCTTTGGCTTGCTCAAGCTGTGCCATATTGTTGAAGCTTACAGAGAATGCCGCTTCGATCTGATCTTTGTCTTCGTCCAATCTTTTCAACTCCAGTGCAGCGCAATTTGCCTGAAGTGCGTTGACAAGATCCCTGAACGGAACGCTTGATTGCCCATTGCCAGAGACGGTTAAGTACAGGTTGGCCGGCGCATCTTGTCTGCGCGTTCGATTGCTGATCCATAAAATCGTCAATATCATGGCAAAAGCGACCAGTGTAATGACCCGCTGATCTGCTCCAAATCCCAGGCCCAATCCGATCACGAGAAAGAGATATGCCAATTCTTCTGGCTCCTTGATTGCTGACCGAAAGCGTACAATCGATAATGCGCCAACGAGACCCAGTGAGAGTGCCAACGACGCTTTTACAATGCTGATAATGAGCATTGTTGTCATGGCAATAAGGATGAAGTTGCCTGAAAACTGTTTTCTATTGGACAGAGATTTGCCAAACCTGACGTAGAATCTCGCCAGGAGGGTAGCCAGTACGGCAGTCAGTATTAAGTTGAGTGCAAAGCCCCAGGTTGGGATTTGTATGCTTTGCGTGGCTAGAAATTCTTCCAGCGATGGTACTTGATCAGGCATATAGAAATGAACGTAGGCGAAAAAGGGAAGCCATGACTTAAAGGTTGCGCAAGCGTGCCTTGATTGAAAGCATCAATGATCTGCTAAAAAATCTCAGACAAATCGAGCATAGCAGACATCGCAGTTGGGCTGGATTAATGATTAATCTGCTTGTTGGATTGACTGCTTATGCATACCAATCCTAAAGCCTGCGCTCGACATCCAAAGAGGGCAAAGAAAAATGCTCCCTTTGGTCATCGCTTAAACCGAATTGACGTTAATTACTCTACGTCGTTTTCCGACGCAATAGAAGGGTCAACCAGGCGAATCTGGTGCTGCCCGGGCGGCAAAGCATCGACAACAACAAGCAGCGTTGCAGGGTCGCGCTTGGACCACACATCGAGATTGTCCGCTTCTACCTCAAGAATCCGGTGCGCGCCGGCATCAAAGGCAAAATCCAGACTCAATCCCTCCACAGTCTCTTCCCCCAGGTTATGCAGTGTAATGGCATATCCATCGTGCGCAACGCTGTCTATAGCTGCAATCACGTTTTTGCGCGCTGTCCACCACGATGACAAATCACCAAGCGTTGCAATCCATGTATTTTGCGTGCGCACATACCGTGCAAATGACTCAAGTACACGAGCACGTTGCTGGGTAAGCCCCATCGTCTCGGGTTCAAACGCAAAAAGAAACAACCCTTCAGCTGTATGCTGATTCAGGAAATTCTCCTCAAGCTTGTTTCTCCATTGCTCACGAATATCTTCATGCCCCTGAAGGCCACTGCGGTCATCCAGTGCATATGAAAACAACGACGGATACAGCGTGACCACCTCATCCTGATCCGACACGATGGGCGCAAGATCAACCGTTGTATTGCCTTCCTCAACCTCTTCATTTTCATCCAGAACAACATCCCGGTAATCCAATTCATCTTCCCACCGAACAAAAGCCGGCACATTGAGGGTGCGGGCATCCGACAGCATGTAATCCAGTTCAAGATCGACCATGACGCGCAGTGTATTCGGGTCGTAAAATCCTCCCGGCGGATAGAAGCCCCGCACATCGCCACCCAGCTTGCCCAGTTTGTCTTTTGACAGGCGTACCCGGTTTTTTTGGAGGTCCAGTGGTTGTTTTGCCAGCATGGCATCCGTGTCAGAAGTCAACGCGAGCTCACCCTGTGCTACTGCGCGGTCTATTACATCCGGATGATCATCAGCCTGACTCGTCACGATAAAATATGTACCTTTCACCTTGGCTTCTTCCAGCGCGTTGAGCACCAGATCCATTCCTAATCGATACGTGTAAGGCTGGTATCCCAGGGTCGGTAATACGGCAAAACTTGCAGCAGAAGTAAAACCATGCGGCCAGCGCCTCACAGAGAGCGTTGGTACGCGGGCGACATGCGCCATCGCATTGAGCACGAGACCCTGATACGCGGCCTGTTGTTCTTCATCGAGCGAAACATCTTGAGGATTAAAGCCCATCCACACAAATCGACCTTCTCCGTACATCCCACGCAACAACAATGTCGAAGCCTCCAGGGCTTGCTCGATCAATCGAACATCCAGTCGCTGGTAGGTGACGAGGGGACCCATTGAAGTGCTTTCAAGCGGGATTACCGCAGTACCCAACGCCGGCCTTTTGATATTCAATTGGTATCCGGGCGCTATGCCGTTGGTTGGCGGATGCCCACCCTTGATGGTTTGCAACAAACCATTGAGCGAATCGGGCAGATCTATGGAAGGTTCTGCGCCAAAAATCTCTTTAAAATACCGGTCGTTTTGTAACACACCGCGCTCATCCAAAAAAGCCACGCGTCCAGAGGCGATCAACCCGCCGCCGGCTTGCAAATAGCTGCGCAGCGCATCCTGGTCGCGCTCGGAAAGCACCTCAGCATTTGGCATAATAAGCAAGCGAATGCCGGCACTGAGATTACGTGCTAGAGACGAATCTTCCAATACCACATAAGGCAGGTCCATCCCGATCAGGAAATGCTCCCAAAGCCGTACTGATTTGTCAACAGTTGATGTGAGCAGTGGATTGAGGCGAGCGGTACCGGTAGCGTAGAAAAGTCCAATTTGCGGTTGCTCCCCTTCGCGTAAAGCATCCAGTCGCGTGAAAGTCGCGGGAGAAGTCTGATTCAGGTAAACGTCCGGGTGTACAGCCTGTGCTGCTGCGTGCCACTGTGGCATCAGCACAACAAACAGTACCCACAACAAGCCAATTTGCCGCATCCAGCCGGCTGCACTTCTACAGCTGTTATTTTTCAAAGGGGAGGCACAACGCATGTTCATTGTAACTTGAGGGTATGGCTGTAAGACGGAGAGGTTTTTTGCCAGAGCGACACAGGCTGATCCGGTGCTTTAATTCAAAGCTGCAAAAGGCTGAAAGAATGATGGATCATCATCTTTCGCAATGAGCGGCAAACTGTCTTCGAAGATGAGGTCGATATGAAAGAGCCGCGTCTGCTGGGGCTTCATTGATACAATTTTTATAAACAGCAGCGAGTTGTTATTTCTGAGCTCGTGTTTCGGAATCGAACTACCGATCAACTCGGGTCGGATACGAACAGATTCTACCTCCTGCCCCAGATCGATTATGACACCAATTTGTTGCACTACTTCACCATTCTGATTGGACAGGTGCAAAACAAGCCGCGAGCGCCCACTTCGGTCCATATCAACCTTGATGCCGTGTCGTTCGCGCCACCATTGCGTTATTTCAGAGCTGGTTGCAAGCCAGAAACGATTTTCTTGCAGGGATCGAACAATTTGAGGCACAACGTGCCGGTATGCCGGCTTCCCAAACCCATCTGCAGAATAAACCAGCTGATACAAACCAGCCTCTTCACCTATCCGTTTTATTTCCTGTTCAATAGGCTCAAAGTTAACTACCCCAGAAGGGTTAACCGACATAATTTCTTCGTCTGTCCAGCCAGTCGCCGTAAAGCGGGTCAGGCGAGGTGACGTAAATCGGGAAATCACGGGTAGCGATCTGCGCTCCACAGAATCCGTAAACACCGAGGTATAACCAGACTTGGCAAGCGCCTGCTGCGTTACCGTTTTCATGTTGCCAATTTGCGGGGAGCGGTAGGTTCGGACTTCCCCTTGCGACACTTCTTCCAAGACGTCCCGCAGGTTAGTAAAGCGTTGCTCTTGTTCGGCAAAAGAAACGAAGGTTTCGTCCGAATAGTCATCGAGTACGCCAATTTCGCCATGCTCCTGTAGCGTCATAACGGTAGACCTGTGCAGGTCGGCCTGGGTAGGCTCGATGAAAAATGTACCGTTCACACCAAGTGACTGCAAAGAATCTGCAATCGGCAGCAGATTGTCCAGGTTTGTACCACCAAGACCAGAGAGTACAGCACCGCCATTGTAAGGCGCCGGCCAATCTTTCAGCCAAACTACAGGTGTTTTCTTCAGGTAAGCAAACATGCTTTTGAAGAAGCGATCAATGTGCACGATATCCTGGGTATCGGTATACCCTACACCCAGCGCATCCCGGCGGAAGCCGGCATACACAAAACGTCCCCCCTGATAACTGCCGTAGGCGATGCTGGTATGTCCATCAATATCCCCCCTGCGAAACGTGCGAACCCGGTCGGTCCAGTACGCTACAGGGTGCGTATTTTCCCCAATGACCCGCATACGCATGGCAGGATCGTATACCTGCACAAAAAGTCCATAGCCTGCCGGCAGCTTCATCGTGAGCGGCGTGTTGCCCAGAAAGGAGACTTGCTCCATACCAAACCCAACATAGGGATAGGGAATTTTGCGGCCTGAATTATCACCAAGCCAGCTGTAGTAGTTCACCGTAACGCCGGTTTGCTCGCGCAGGCTACCATCAGGATCGCGCAATAGCATGGACGATGTATCAGCCTGGGCATGATCAGCTCTGGGTGGCGCCGCAGAAAGGGGTGCAACCCAGCGGTAACCCGCGAGCGGCTTGAACTCGTTCTGTGCAATACCACTCAAGACATTGCTCACAGGCACATACATACCTGGCGTCACTTTTCCGGGAAAGGTGGTTTGAAAGGCCCGGTAGGTGCCTTCATTGCGATCAACATTGCTCACATGGGCCAGGCCAAACAATTCTTCAACCATAGCCCAACCGCGTACCCGCCCATCGGGATGGTAATACCCGGTACGCCATGAAGCATAAACACTGCCCCCGGCCACCATAAATGCAGTTACATGCTCAATTTGGGTATCGCTGAGCGCATGCGAGGCCGGCAAGATTAGTACATCGTAGGTATCAAAGAGCTCGCCTGCCTCAACGGTTTCATCGGTAACAAAATCGGTATTGGCCCTGTAGGCGCTGCTGTCGATGTAGACCTTCCACGACTCCATCAGGTAAGCATACCAGGTTGCATCTTCGTCGACATCATCAGCAACAGCACCGAGGTTTCTTGTGTACTCGCTGTCGAGAACTGCAATACGTGGCCCATCATCTTTGGCGGATATGACAGGATAAAACTCTTTAATACTAAATGCGCCGAGCGCACTCTCAAGCAAAAGGACGTACACCAGAACGCCGGCGGAGATGGCCGTCACCCCCAACGTCATGAACCATAACGTGTTGATGTGTTCTAGTTCAAATTTGGACATGCGGGTAAAAAGTGTAAAACTTGATCAAATAGACATGCCCGGCGCATGTGCACACAATTTGACTGTCATCAGCGCAATTGTGCCATTAGGCCAGGTTAACTGATACAGCAACTGCCCGGCATAAACAGACAGGAGCCATCCGGTATACTACTACTCGCTATCGTTGTCAGGGTCGATGGCTGACATTTGCGGGCCACGCTTGTTGCGATCCGAGCCGCCATTCACATTGATCGGCGCAAACCCCTGGTCTGAATATTCCCAGAAAAAGGAATTAAGCGGTTGCCCTTGAAATTGGTCATCGGAAATGGGCTGAAATCCCTGGTTAGCACCTGGATTCTGACCATCAATGGCTTTCCCATTGGGCTGGTTCATTTGTACAAATTGGCCACCCGGTGGCGTAGTTCCTGTTGGCGCATAATACATTGATGCCTCAGCTGGCGCAGAATCACCACCGTACATCATTTCTGACTGGTTTACCGCCATGACCACATGGTGTGGCTCGCGTTCAAGCTGCAATTCTGACTCTTGCGCACCACCTTCGCGCATCTTATACAGAATGTATGCAGCAACAGCCAAAATGAAGGTTGCAACAGTCCCTACGAGAATAATGGTTGACAGAATTGGGACAATTTCCATAATAGGATCCTCGTATAACTACGGGGGACTTAAATACTGTACTCAATCCCTGGCTGCCCTGTTTCCAGGATCGAGGCAGGATGAATCTTATGTATGATTATAAAAAGTCGCCAATTTAGACAAATTGTCTTATTTGGCGCGTAATACAGGGTGCTGGCAGGGATGCTGGGGTATGCAGAACTGCTACAAAAAGCAGACCATTTCATGCGGCTAGCGCGCCGGCGTACCGATACGCTCCAGTTTACCCCACACCATACCAAGCCCTAAAAATTCTTCTACGGTTGCAAACGTTTTGCAAACATCGATTATCAGGATGAAA
>JBCCIM010000124.1 GCA_039111535.1 Bacteroidota bacterium
ACCCGGTTTCTTGTAGAATTTCCTGCCGCATAACCACCGCAGTGCACAACCCCCGTTTGTTATGGCGTTAATCCTTGTTGTTGATGATGTGCCTGCCCTGGCTGAACAGTATGCTTACGACTTAAAGCGGGTTGGAGGATATCAGACGCTTATTGCCCATGGCGGCGCTGCTGCGCTGCAAGCAGTATCGAAAGCAGCTGTTGATTGCATCATACTGGATCTAGAGATGCCGGGCGTTGATGGTTTTGCAGTGCTGGAGCAATTAAAGGCTGATAAAATTGAAGTTCCAGTTATTGTTTACACCGGCACGGGCAACTACGCGCGCTGCGTACGGGCTGTCCAATTGGGGGCATATGGGTTTATCGACAAGTCTGAGCCGATGGAGCGGGTGGTGCAAGAAGTGGAGAATGCACTGGATCGGTTGCGTTTGCAGGAAGAGGTGAAGTCGCTTAAAGAAGACCTGGGCCGGACAAGCGGACTCATTGGTTCGAGCGCGGCAATGCAGAAGTTGCAGCAGCAAATTGCACGCCTCGCAAAAATTCCGAGTAGCGTGCTTATTCTTGGGGAAAGTGGTACCGGGAAAGAACTGGTTGCCAGAGCAGTACACGACATGGCTGGCGAAGACCGAAGACCGTTTGTAGCAGTGAACTGTGCTGCGCTCCCCGAAAACCTGATCGAAAGTGAATTGTTTGGGCACGAGCGCGGGGCATTTACCGGTGCGAACCGTACGCGAAAAGGTGCTTTCTTGCAAGCAGCCGGCGGCACCATCTTTCTGGATGAAGTAGGCGAGATGCCGCTGCAGGCCCAGGCCAAGCTTTTGCGTGTTCTTGAGCAACGCGAAGTGATGCGTGTTGGTGGAGAGAAGCCCATCAAAGTTACTGCCCGCGTTGTTGCAGCCACGAACAGAGACCTGGCAAAAGAAAGTGAAGCCGGCAATTTCAGGGAAGACCTTTACTACCGCCTCAATGTGCACATCTTACAAGTGCCGCCACTACGCGACCGGCGCTCTGATGTACCGGAACTTGCTGATCATTTTGCAGCGTTTATCTGCAGGCGATTTGGCATGCGTAAAAAACGGTTTGCCCCTGAGGCGATGGATATGCTGATGCAGCATAACTGGCAGCGCAACAATGTGCGCGAACTGCGCAACATCGTCGAACGGATGATCATTGCTTCTGACGACGATGTAATCCAGGTAGAAGAAGTACCTGTAGACGTTCAGGGTACGCTATCCGTAACGCCAGACGCTAAAGCGACAACTTTTCAGCAACGCAAAGCTGAGGCGGAGCGTCAAATTATCATCTCTGCACTTGAGCGCAACGATGGTCATATCAGCAATACGGCCAAAGATCTGGGGCTTTCGGATCATGCATCGCTGCTCAAAATCATGCGCCGGCTGAATATCCGCAAATCGTAGCCGTGGCGCTCGAATATACGTGTACGCATGGACACATTCCCGCTGTGTTTATCGTGTCACGCTGAACACAGTGAAGGTTTTTAATAGAATTTTTTCAAAAAGAAAAAACCTGTAAATCGTTGCGGGGCAACAGGTTGTGGTTTTTGTTGTTCTGTGTTGTGTCTTTTGGCATCTCGCTTGAAATATAGGTTGGCATCTGGCCATCGGGTCAGTGTTAATCCAAAACTTCAACAAGGAGAATAGACATGACTAACCAAATCAAAACAAGCACCCGCCGTATTTCAAGCATCGCTTTAAGTGGCCTGACAGCTTTTTGCTTTATCCTGAGCGGCTGTGGTGCTGAAGAAAAATCTGAAAACAGTTCGTCGCGCCACCGTGCTGCTGCACCGGTACAGGTAACCTCTACGCCGGCACCTGCGCCTGTTACGCCAACGGTGGTACCCAAAGAAGCCGTCCTGGAAGTAAAAGAAGAAACCCCTGTTGTTGTCACTTATGCTGACGCTGAAGCAGCCTTTATGGCAAAAGACTACAACGCTGCTGTAACGCGGTTTTCCGATTACACGGCCCAAAACGAATCCAATCCATGGGGGCATTACATGCTGGGCTTGTCGGCCTACAGAACCGGTGATAGCGAAACAGCCAAGTCTGCATACCGCGCTGCCCTTGCATTGGATGAGGGCCATGTAAAGAGCTGGATCAATCTTAGTCGCGCACAACTCGCGCTGGGTGAAACAGCAGACGCCATGGAGTCGCTGGCGCAGGCGCTCGTTTACGATTCCGCATCGGTGGATGTATACCGCTTGCAAGGGCGTGCCTACCATAACATGGGGCAGCATCCAGAAGCCATCGCAGCCTACAAGCAGGCGCTGTTGTTTGATGACTCCGATGCCTGGTCTATGAATAACCTCGCGTTGATTTACATCGAAGACGAACAGTTTGACCAGGCATTGCCTGTGCTTGCACTTGCGGTAGAAACCAATGGTTCTCAGGCAGTCTTCTTTAACAACCTTGGCATGGTGCTCGAGCATCATGGTCAGATTCAAACGGCTGCCGCCATGTACAGCAAGGCACTGGAGATTGACGAATCAAACAGTAAGGCGCAGGCAAATCTGGATCGTCTTGACGGCGTGAAAGAGGCGCTGGATATTGAAACTGTAGATCTTACTGTGGAAGCAGAGAAGTTTCGCGCCTCCCTGCTTGAATGGCAGGGGCTCAATGAAGTTGAGAACGAAGAAGAGTTATGGTACGAAACTGAAGACGGTTGTTAAGGTGGCCGGCGTTCTTTGGCGCTTGCATATTAAAAGGAGCCAGTTGGGAAAACTGGCTCCTTATTTTATTGGCGTGTAGATCTGGTTGTCGCTATGCCCGGCACTCCCTCAATGTCATTTCGGACCCTGAAAGCCATTGGGGGAAAAGCAGCACGGTTCAAGTCGTTCTGTTGCCTAAATCAGGTTCCGTAGCATCTCTTAGCTTTACTGGGGCATGGATCCTGAATCTTGTTCAGGATACGGCATTTTGCTGATGAATCAACAAAATGCCTAATTTATCCCACAAGAACAGATGTGGGCGCCATCAATGGTAATTTCTGCCGGCTGCCAGATAAATCGGTCATCCACGCCCTCGCGCTGCCAGTAGAAGGGTTTGCGTGTTGAGGGATGATTGCCAATCTGGTTCATCGTTTCTGCGTCAAAGAGCCGGCCGTTTATCATGACCATCGACACGTGCTCGGTCTGTAGAATATCATCAAGCGGGTTGCCTTCCAGCACAACAAGGTCTGCCAGCTTCCCTGTTTCGAGAGAACCGATGTCTTTATCCATTCCCAACAACTGAGCACCGTGCAGGGTGGCGCTGCGCAAGGCTTCGTGTGGTGTCATGCCGCCTTGCTCAAACATCCATAACTCCCAGTGTGATGCAAGACCCTGCAACTGTCCATGCCCACCTATTTGCACAGTGTTGCCTTGATCAACGAGTTTTTTGGCTTGCTCTGCAACCATAATATGCTGGTATTCTTCTTCCGGTACCTTGGTTGGTCGTCGGCTTCGGGCGTCGATGCTTGGTCGCGGATAGAAATTCAGCAACCGATCCTTGTCCCACACATTGGTGTTTTGGTACCACCAGTACTCACCATTGGGCCCACCATAGTTTACAACTAATGTCGGCGTATAGCCCACCGTGGTGTGTCGCCACAGCTCGATTACATCTTTGTAGAGCGGAGCAACGGGGAGGTTATGTTCAAGGCTTGTGTGCCCATCTATCATCTGATTTATGTTGGTGAAGAAGGTTGAGCCTCCTTCGGGCACAACCATCATCCCAAGCTCTCTCGCTGCTTGTAATACTTGCTGGCGTTGATCGCGCCGTGGCTGGTTGTAGCTTTTTACCGAAATGGCGCCCACTGCTTTCATACGCCGCAGGTGTGACCGGGCATCATCCAGGCTGTTTACAACGGCTTTAAAGTCACCGTCTGCACCATACAGGATGCGTCCGGTGGAGAATACGCGAGGACCGGTTACCTTGCCAGCGCGCACCAGTTCTTTCTGCCTAAAAACAAACGGTGTATTGGCAGAGGGATCGTGCATTGTGGTGACACCGTACGCGAGATTTGCGTAATACACCCAGTTTTGATGGGGTGTAGGGCCGCTTGGGAAATGGCTCGCATGTGCATGCACATCGATGAGGCCCGGGATAATCGTTTTACCGCTTGCGTCGACAACGTGCGCGCCGGCTGGTGATTCACCACTTGCGTCAATCGACACAATCCTGTTCCCTTCAACAACGAGGGTACCTTTTTCGATAACTTCATCGCCATTCATCGTGATGATGCGCGCGCCTGTAAAGGCTACGGTGCCTGTGGGGATGTCCGTCGGTATGCGTAACCCTACATTAATCCCTGTAGAGTCAGGTTTTGGGAGCGTCTCTGGGGCGCCGGCCAGGAAGGCAAAAGCATCGGTCAACGGCCGAGAGAAGTATTCCGGCCCAATCATCCAGTGCAGGTGCTGGCTGTCAGGTGACCAGTGCAGGTCTGTGCCGGCGTCGCGGGTGATTTTCTTGACCGGGACAGCCTTCATGTCTTTGTTCAGGTCAATCGGCTTACCCGTTTGGGGCATAGGCGCTATATAGGCATTGAATAATTCAGTAAATGCGATCCATTTACCATCCGGGCTCGGCATCACAACATCCGCGTATTTCATATTGAAATGCGTCCGTTCTTCGCTGCCCTCCAGGTTCACGCTTTTGAACTGCTTCGACAACCCACCGCCGGTTTTGAAGTAGATCCGTTCGCCAGTATGATTAAACATCGGCGCGTATCCACCGCGCTGTATTTTCGTCAGATCAGTGCCATCTGCTTGCATCCAGTACAAACCGGTTTCGCGACCGTACGCTGCGCCAAGTAAAGAATTACCGGTGCCTTTGCGGAATACAACCTTGCTCCCATCCGGACTGAATCCAGGTGTAAAGTAGTAACCCGGAGCTTCAGTGAGTTGGTTGGGTGTGCCGCCGGCAATCGGCACCGATTTAACAGCACCAAGCGCCTCATCGTCCCAGGTTGTGTAAACAACTGTTTTTCCATCTGGACTGATGGCCGGCTCGTATTCAAACTCACTGGCTGTAGTCAGACGCTCTGGCGTACCGTTTGGCAATCGCTTGGACCACAGGTGTCCCACTGCGTGGAAGACAAGGGTGCGGTTGTCGGGTGTTGTTCTAGCGCCCATAATCATACGGGCGTCAAACGATTTGGGCAGTACTTCCACAGGAAACCGGACCGCTTCTGTAACCTGAATATCTACATCAACCTCAAAAGGGATATTGGTGATGTTGCCGGTTGCTGATTCGATTTTCCACAGTTTACCTTGTGCCCATATGACAATATGTTTGCCGTCGGGCGTCCAGCTAAAGTTGGGGTACACCCCAAAAATAGCCCATACTTCCTGCTGGTCACGGTCGAGTCCATCGTAGATTGGGCGTGCTGTGCCTTTCTCCAAATCAAAGCTGTATAACACGGTTTTGGTGCGCACGCGACGGACAAAAGCAAGCTCTTTGCCGTCTGGTGAAGGGACGGGCCGCATGGCACTTCCCGGACCAGAAACTACGGTTCTTATTTCGCCCGTCTCCCGGTCCAGCTGTTTGATGCTGTAGATGCCGGCATTTGGATCCTTGTTATACAAGAAAAAAGGGCCCGGTGTGACATCTTCAGAAAAATACACGTAGCGACCATCGGGGCTGACTGCAATTTCGTTGCCTTGATCTTGCTGATCGTTCCGTCGCTTGGTCAACTGGAGTCCGCTGCCGCCGCTTTTGTGATAGATCCACATTTCGCCGGCGCCCAGCGAGCGGGTACTGGTGAAATGTTTGCGGGCAATCAGGTAATCACCGTCTGGCGTCCACTCTGCGCCATTGAGTAACCTGAAAGACTCTTTGGTAACTTGTGTGGGGGCGCTGCCATCTGCATTTGCAATCCAAACGTTGTCGCCGCCGGCACGATCTGACGTAAAGCTGATATGCTTGCCGTCGGGGCTATACCTGGGTTGCACATCGTAAGCAGCGCCTCGGGTAAGCCGCTTTGCTTTGCCGCCGGCCAGCGGCAACTCGAACAAATCACCGAGCATGTCAAACACGAGTCGATTGCCGTCTGGATGAACATCCACCGTCATCCATGTGCCTTCATTGGTTGTAAATTGCACCTGTTTAGTGACACCATGGCCCGCGTTTACGTCCCACTTGTTCTCATCTTTCTTTTCCTGCGCTTGTGCCGCAACGGTAAGTACAAAGAGGAAAAGGACGCTTAGCGCAATGTTTTTAATAGTCATATACATTACAAGCACTAATAAACGATAGAAAATCTTCAACCTTAAACCAGCAACCTTCAACTGCAAACAATAAAATTGTTTGCCTAATACTGATGAAAGGCCTGAGAGACAAAGTGCAGTACAGTAGGCAGGCTTTCGCGCCAATAGGTCCACGTGTGCCCACCATCGCGGATGCGGAATTCGTGCGGTATGTCGCGTTTGCGCATCGCAATGTGGATGAGTGAATTGCCTTCATACAGGAAATCATCATCTCCGCAATCAATAAACCACCGTACAGATTTGATGTCGTCGACCGGCATGTTTTCCATCAGGGCAACCGCGCTGTGCCGTTGGAAATACGCTTCAAAATCTTCATCGCTGATGCCCGAGATGTCGCGCTGATTCCACCGTTGCATGGTGTTTTTTAGGTCCTGTACAGAAAGCGGTCCAACGTAGGCGCTGAGCGGTGCGGCTGATGAGAACAAGTCTGGCCGATGGAGCGCATACATAAACGTTCCACCACCACCCATGGAGAGGCCGGCAATGGCACGGTAGCGTTTTTGGCTCCGGATGCGGAATTTCTCTTCAACATGCGGCATCAGTTCGTCGAAGAAAAAGTCCTCATAGCGCCAGTCTTTTTCGATGTCATTGAAATACCCGCGAATGCCAGTGTCTGCATCAGGCATGACAACAATCATGGGTGTAGCAGTACCTTCGCGGATGGCTTTGTCTGCGATGTGCATAATTTCGCCAAACTGGATCCAGCCGGTCTGGTCATCGCCGGCGCCGTGTAATAGGTAAAGTACTGGATAATTACGCTCCGAAGTTGCATAATCGGGGGGCAAGTAAACCGCATACTTGCGCTCACTTTTGAGGATTGTGCTTTCCATTGAAAGCATGTCGTGTACTTTGCCATGCTGAGCGGTAGCTTCGGGGAGTGCCAGACAAGAGGCGACAAGTAAAAAGACAAGGGTGGCGCGCATGCTATTCATAACAACGAGGTAATGGGGTGGAAATAGGAAATTGGCAACTAATCTGATAAGTTCATGAACTTCCTTCTTTTTTTGGTTAGATGCAATGCCATTGTGCGGCATTGCGCAAGAGATGATTCTATCGGAGATTGAACCATGCATACGATACACTGCAAAGCAATCATTTTTGATCTGGATGGTATCCTGGTTAATTCGAATCCGATTGCTGAGCGGCATTGGAAAATATGGGCAGATGCCAAGGGCGTATCGCTTGATCATATCCTGGCAATTCACCATGGCCGACCTACTGCGCTTACAATCCGCGAAGTAGCGCCTCATCTCGATGCAGATGCCGAGGCCGCCCGCAAGGAGAAAGTTGAAGCAGATGATATCGATGGCCTGAGCCGGTATGCCGGCACATACCAATTGCTGAGCCAGCTGCCAGGTGGACAGTGGGCCATCGCAACCAGTGGCACGCGAAGAACTGCCACCAAGCGATTGGGGGTTGTAGGACTGCCTGCCCCGGAGGTGTTTATTACCGCAGATGACGTGATAAACGGGAAGCCTGCGCCTGATCCCTATCGCCAGGCCATAGAAGGGCTCGGTTTTGCGCCTGATGAATGCGTAGTCATTGAAGACGCGCCTGCCGGAATCAAATCTGCAAAAACGGCCGGCGCCCGGGTTATTGCTGTCACGTCCACCAATAAACGACCGGCGCTAGCTGAGGCTGACTACATCGTGCCGGCTTTCGATCAGATTGCCGTCATTATTGGCGACATCCTTGAGATCAAGCTTGATGTAAGGTAAAAGGGAAGTTGTGCCAGGGTTTTGTCAAGAAAGTACAGAGAGTCCGACATCAGGATTGTGTGTCTCCTGTGAGCAGGAAACCCTGATGCCGGACTGCATATCCCTCACTCCTCACTCCTCACTCCTCACTCCTCACTCCTCAACAGGCAGCCCACTCGGCACTGCAAGCGGGACCAGGTGCTGCAGGTTCAATGTGCTGGAATCCGTTAGGGTATGCAGGAATGTTAACAGGTTGTCTACTTCCGAATTTGATAAACTTACCGGGTCCAGTTCATTGGCATCTGCGATGTATTGCCGCAGCTCGGGGTGTTGCTGCACCCAGGAGTCGCGTGCAAGGAAATCGTCCCTCCGCTTTTCGCTTAGCCAATCATCGATGAGCCGTGGGCCGTCAGCCGTGGTTTCGATAACCTGCTCCATCGCCAGCAATTGATCTTCTGTCAATGTATAGCTATTCAGCGAGGTAACCGGGTCAAGGTGGTGGCGGACAACCGATTCTAGATCATCGTAAGCGCCACTGTGTCCCCACGGACCTGTTTCCGCCACATTACGCAGCGATGGCGTACGAAACTTGTAGCGGTCTTCTTCGCGGAAGGTCACGCGTCCACGCCCGTAGTCTTCGGGAAATGCCTTCAGGCCCGTTGCGCGCCAATAATCCGCATTGTAGCCATCAGCTTTGCCAGGACCTATTTGGGGCATTGCAATCGCGTGAAAGTCATGATCCGTTTGGAATTTTCCGCCATGGCAAGTATAACATTGGGCTTTGCCGTAAAACAACTCGAGTCCGGCTTGTGCCTCGACAGACAACTTGGTGTTGCCCGCAAGGTACTGGTCATAGGTGCTTTCTGTTGTTTTAAATGAGGCTGCCTCAAAAGCGGCAATGGCATTGGCAGCCATGACAAAGGTGATGTCTTCCGGTTGACTGATTGCGCCCGGATAAGCTTCATCGAAGAGCGCAACATAGGCAGGGATGGTTTGCAGCCGGCCGGCTAGTAATTCCCACACACCATTCGGGCCGGCGACATTGTTTAGTGCCCGCGCATCAGCAATCGGGTTTTCCCCTTTTTGTCCAGCCATCTCGGTAGGAGAGGTGACCGGAAACATGGCCTGCGCTGCCAGTACGTTATCGAGGCCCTTGTGTAGCTTCCATTTGGCTGGTGTGATAAATCCTCCTTCGTAGTAGCCGGCTGTGTCCGATTCTACGCGCCCGTCATGAAACAGGGTGGTGAATTCTGTTGCGCCAAGGTTAAACAGGGCAGGGGCGTTGCGTGGTACACGCTCATGTACAGCGCGCGCCTTTGTTGTGCCTTGCTCACGGTCTGGTCCAAGCCCTGATGGGCCTTCGCCAAACGCCAGGGCCACGCCGTCGCCACTGGCAAATTGTGGATGGTGGCATGTAGCGCAAGAGATGTTTTTGTTGCCGCTCAGGATTTTGTCAAAAAAGAGTGCCCGGCCCAATTCAACTTTGGCTGGCGTTACGATGGTTGCGTCATAGAAATCTGCGCTGGAAACTGCGGCAGGCAGACGCGTCTTGTCGAATTCGTCGTGCAAAGGACTTGCTACAAATGCCGCTGTTACCAGAAGCAAGGTGCACAGGCTTAGAAGCGTTTTCATTTTCTTGATGGCTTTAAGCATGACGGGACCGCCCGTTTTGAGCGGTCCCGTTGCTTTTGATCAGAAGTTATTCGATGCCTTCGCGCTGCGGGAGCATAACGAAGAGTGGAACATGAGAGTTGAGTCCAAATGCACCGGGGCTTCCACCGTACGTTTTTCCATCGCTGTGGTACGCAATGGCAAGCATGGACGTGGTCCAGGTGTCAGACATCTGCAGGCAAGGCTCAAAGGTATGCTGGAAGCGAGCGCGGCCTTTTTTGTCAGCTGTGAATCCGCTTTCAGATCCATCACGAGCGCCCAGCGGGAGGTCGAGCGTACCTGTGAAAGGCACAGGTGGTGGCATGGCCATAAATGCGTGCCACATGGTGTATACCCCTTCAGGCACAAGTCCTGTGAACTTCAGGTCGATGGTGCCGACGCCGGCATTACAGCTGTAGGTGCCGGTGCCAGAGTGGGCTAGCCATTCGCCAAGCGTCATGCCGAGGGGTGCGCCTTTTTTGTGCGGACCGATAGCAGCAGGGTTAAAGGGATTGTGTGGTGTTTCGACCGCCGTTGCATATAGTTCAGCGTTCATGTTATGGTCGCCTTTGGTAACGCGATACACATCTTCTGATCCTGCTTCCCGCTCGATGAAAATATCCTGTTCTGGCAGGTCCATGTCGAGGTGGGTCATAAAAGCGACTTCGAGCTTCACGTCGTCATTAATCGCTTTTTCTGTTGGCTGAAAACCTACCCAGGTTGTAAGTGCCAGTACAATGGCGGCAGCCAGTGTTTGGGCCGCGTGTTTACCGGAAATCATTGATTTGATGGTCATGGTCGTTCTCTTGTATGGTGTAATTGATTACGTTCGTATGGTGTGCTGCTTGTTTTGCCGGCCAGGTTAGTATGCCGTTTTTAAAGCAGTCATTAACCAAGACGCGAAAAGACCAGAAATCCCCAAAAAGAGATTGAAAAAATTTTTTAAAGTGGTTAAAGCCCTTAATTAGACCATATGGAGGGGTTTGACAGCAAGTGGCAAACCTGCGAATTGGGAAGAAGAGGAAAAAAGAAAGATCCCAGGAACTGCACCCATGTGGCGTCGTTATCAAACTGCCTTCGGGCAAAAATTCGCAGCGCGGGTTGCATAACTGGGCGGTAGCCGGTGCGTTTTCTGAAGTGCCCTTAACTTACGGAGGTGATCCTATGTCTGATATGCAGAAGGGAGCCTCTGGCGTAGCCTGTTAGCGACAGCTTACCGGGCTCCCGGACAGCTTTAAAAAGCTCTACCTGAAAACAGGTAGAGCTTTTTCTTTTTTACCCAAATTGGGCAACGGGTGGTTGTGAATCTCTGAGAGTGTGAGCTTCAAAAGGAAAATCGAGATGCTTGGGTTAACATGTAAGACTTTTAATACGTAGGAGCGGGGATATCACAAATTTGCCCCAGGTACCATGCGTCTGCTACGAATTGCTCTGAAATGGTGTGGCTATGCTTTACTAGCCATCTTGATCATCTTTTTCATTTTGCTGGTTATCCCCGAAAGGGAAGTGGTGCCGGCCATAGAGCCCACGTCGTCAACGGCATACTGGCAGATGTCGGAAGGCTTCGATATTGCCTATCAATTTCTGCCGGCACAGACAGATTCGGCCAAGTCACCCGTAATTTACCTGCATGGCGGTCCCGGGGGCTATGTGCACTCAAGCATTGTACATACGCTCGGTGCATTGACTGCATTAGGATATCCCGTCTACTTCTATGACCAGCGAGGATCCGGACGATCTGATCGGTTGGAGAAATTCAGCGATGTAAGTTTTGAGAAACACCTATCCGACTTGCACGAAATCATTACGCAACACATTGGGGCCGAGCAATCCATTTTGATGGGGCAGTCGTTTGGTACAAACATCATTGCGCATTATGCTTCGCGCCATCCAGGCCGAGTTGAGAAAATGATTCTTTCTTCACCAGGCACACTGTCGCCACCACGCATGATCGACAGCCGGTATGCCCGGCTTGATTCCCTGTACCCAACCCCAGACTCCCTTGCGTTCATTGCACCTGATAACCCGTTTAAGGAATCCAATCGGGCAGTGCTAAAACCTAAGGCGATCGTGGCTACTACGGGTGCCTTGTTGTTTGATGCGAAATTTGTGTCGGACAAGCAGATGGACCGTATCCTGAACGGTATGGCATCGAAATTTACAAAGGGCATGGTCTGCGACGTAGAGAATGTTTTGCCTGAAGAAGGGGGAGGTGGACTTTACGCTTATTTGGCAACCAACAACGACGATGTGCCAGATCCTCGTGGTGCGATGGCTACTATAAATTCACCGGTTCTGGTGTTGCAGGGACAGTGTGACTACGTTGGATTTGCACGCGCCTATGAGTACGTCGATCTGTTTCCCAATGCCTCCTATGCCTTCATCGAAAACGCCGGCCACGAAATTTGGTGGGAGGAAAAGGAGGTGTACCTGTCGCGCATAAGTGATTTTTTGGACTGATGGATAGGGGGAGTGTCTCGTGCGGGGTAGATTAAATAATAATTAAGCTATTGTTAAGTTTAATAAATAAAGTAAATCTATTGAAATGACTAAATAATTTATGTATCATGCTGTGGGCATAGTGGCTGTCGTAGGATTTAATCCCGATGGGCGATTCAGTAATGCTAGCAATGTGACCACTGCCCGGTTAGCATCTTGTGGATCGCGGGTCATGGTTTGGTGGAATCATGACTCCCGCCTTGAACTTGTTTCCCTACCCAATCAACAATGCATAAGGCCGGCTGCAAGCTTTAAAAGCAAGCGATGGCTGAAAAAAGATATGTCGATAGCCATAAAAGAAATCAAAGTATCTCTTGCACAGGAAGATCCGCTCCACAAGCAGCCAGAGCTCTACAAGCTAAGTGCGCATGGATGGCAAGTTGTGTTGATTAATCCACAGCGTGGGAGCAGAGAAGAAAGTCTCATTTGCAACATCCAGCTAATTTTTATGAATTAGCCAGATTACACCATCAGCCATATTATACCATTGGGAAGATCGCTGCAGCAATAAGGAGTTGCAGCAACCCGACGAGGCCGATTAAGCCAAGCATAACCGTCCAGGTGCGGAGCGTCTCTTTTTCGGTGAATCCACCGAGCTTTGCGACGACCCAGAACCCGCTATCGTTCATCCATGAGATGAACATGGCGCCAAAGCCAATGGCCATCAGCACATAGATGGGGTGATAACTGAGTGTGCTGCCGTCACCTATGATGGCAAACATAATACTTGATGCGGTGATCATGGCCACCGTTCCGGAACCTTGTGCAATTTTCATTACAGCTGCTGTGACCCAGCCAAGCAAAATAAAGCTGATCTGAAAATCTGCAGTTGCCCAGGCAACGGCGTCTGCGATGCCGGCCAGCTTGATCATGGCACCAAACGCACCGCCGGCACAGGTGATAAGAATGATAATGCCGGCAATCTGCAACGGCTCACTTACAGCATCACCCAGGTCACCAATGCGCCAGCCTTTTTTATGAGCCCACAACCACATGGCTATCATGGTGCCGAGTAACATAGCAACGTTTTTGTTGCCCAGGAAGCTGAAGAAGAGCGATGCACCATCTTCCGAAAGGCCAAAAATTGTTGAAAGACTGATCAAGAGTACAGGTAGAACAACAGGTAAGAGTGAGAGGAACAGGCCAGGTGTCCAATCACTTTCTTTGGCGGATTTGCTATCGCCTGATGTTGCAATCGAGCCCCTGAAGGGGATGTCCCATTTCTGATTGATGTATTTCCCCCCATAGTATACCGTGATGGCCGGAATGATAGCTGCCAACAGGCCGGCCATAATCGTTAAGCCAAGATCAACCTGCATGTTTTCCGCCATGATGAGCGGGCCGGGGGTGGGTGGGACCAGGTGATGTGTAATGGCTGCACCGCCTGCAATAGCCATCACAAAAAGCACGTAGTTGTTACCTGTTTTCAGACGCAATGCTGCTGCAAGGGGAATCAGCAGGAAAAATACGGTATCAAAAAATACGGGAATCGCGAGTACAAGACTACTTGCAATCAGGGCAATTGCCGTTTTCCCTTCACCAAAGACATTAATCAGGCTGTTTACAATTTTGCCTGCAGCCCCGCTTTCCATCATTGCGGTGCCGATTATGGCTGCAAGTGCAATTACAAAAGCGATCTGGCCGGCAATACGGCCAAACTCCAGCATGGGAAGCTCAACAGCGCGCAGTAAATGTGCAGTAGCGTCGTCGCCCGGCAATTGTCCGCTTAAAACACCCACCACTACAGCGGAGATCATCAGTGAAAGGAATGCATGGATGCGAAGGCGTGCAATAAGAATTACAACGGTGAGAATACCAAGGCCCAGTACGATAAAGGGCCAGTAGGGGGCTGCAGTCATGGCGGGGTACATCGGTTGGTGGATGTACGCAAGTTAGTAGATTTTCTACTTAAAATGAAAATTCGGCTGGTGTCCACTGCATTGGCGCCGGCTCTTTTTTTAATGTAAGGGAAGCGTGGGTGGTAACTTCGGGTAACATGGGCTCCGAAACAAAGATCTTATCGAGACTCAACGTGTCCCGAATGCGCACAATGCGGGCATCCGCTGGCTTTACGCGGAGTACTGTTTTGACTGCCAGGCTCACCGCGTCTTTGCTGTTCGGCATGACAATGGGCACAGCGGCGCCATCCAGGTAGGCGCTTGTGATGACGTTGGCATAGGTTGATGCGAAGTCTATGTTGTTAAAAAGCTGCTGGGTAATCACGTCTGCCAGGCCGATACCTGTGGCATTGCCGTAGGTCTGTTCTGTAAGGCCTAACAATACAAGCTTGGCAATTTCTGGTTTATCAAAACCATGCACCCCACGGCTGTTGCGGCCGGCGATGTTGGGGTCAAAACCAGAGCCGCTGATTTCCTTCCCAATCTGATCGATTACCAGCACATCAATCTGGTCAAAATGCAGTCGGGCCATCATGGCCGTGGCTGCATTTAACAGGTCCTTCTCTCGCTCCAGGAGTTTGTCAGGTAGGAGGGCTTCTGCATGTGACGTATGATCATAAGCATCTTCAAGCAGCGCTACGCCAAATCGGAAGGGGATATGCGGCATAAGTGCTTCAGCCGCTTTTGGGAGCACACGGTCGAAGGTGTCCATGCCATGATCGCCATGCATGATCGTGGCGCCCTGGATTTTGCCCATGCCGATAATCATCATTTTGACAATCCCGCTCTGGAAATTGCCACGCACCGTTGTGTGTGGCTTTATGCGGTTGATGAGCACAACCCCATCCGCCTCGTGTGCAAACTGATCCATGTACAACGGCGTGCCATCTGCCATGTGGGTGACCAGCACTGTATCCATTGTTGCCCGGATGGGCACCCCCATACGCGCTTCCGTTACACCGTAAGATGCAAGCACTTTGGCCTGCCCGGCAGCCGTTGCACCACCGTGGCTGCCCATGGCCGGAAATATGAAAGGATGTGCACCCCAGGCTTTGAGTGTGTCGACCAGGGCGCGTACGGCCTGTGCAAGGTTGGATATGCCACGGCTCCCAACCCCTACGGCTATGCGGTCACCCGGCTTGATGCCGGCGCTGGCTTCAATGTTGTTAACTGCAGCTGCGACCGCATCCGAAACATCAACAAGGCCATGGTTGGCAAACTGTTGCTGAACGCCAGCCATTGGCGGCAGCGGAATATCAAGTCCGCCTGCAATGTTGATATTGAGCCGGTCAAACATGCTGTGAGGGGGACTTCATGGCTGTTTAGTTGTTTTCAACAGCAACGCCAACACCAATCAGGGCAAGCTCCATGTAGAGGGTTTCATCAGATCCAATGCCCAGGCTTTGACTACCTGTAGAGCCAAAACCGAGCGCAGGAGGGATTTGTAACTGCCGAAATCCGCCGGTTCGCATGCCGTCGAGGCCTTCGCGCCAGCCTGGAATTAAACCCGTGTTATCATCCAGTAAGAGTACAGAAGCAAGGCCGTTCAGGTAAGAACTGGTTACAACGGTACTGTCCTGTCGCCACAGGATGTAATGATATTGGACGACAAAACCGTCTTCTGCAAGCGATCCTTCGCCAACAGCCAATTCGTAAAATTTGAGTCCGGTATCTGTTTCTGTGTAGAGCGTATCAGCTACAATGGCTGGCGGTGGAATGACGATGGGGGTAAAAGGGTTTTCAGCTTCGTTGTCGCAACCGGAGCCGGCAACGGCCAGCAAAGCAGTACATGCAAGCATGCTGAAAATGTGCTTCATTTGCCATGTAGGCGTGTCTAAAAAAGGCATAAATTTCAGTTGTTTTCAGATCAAGAGACAGAAAATGTGCCGGGCTGTGAACCCGGTGCGTAGTCAGTGCATATACGATGGCGAGGCAACGACCCATGATACGATAGCCGTTAAAGAAATTACAATACCCAAAAAGATGGTTCAAAAGTTCCTGTTTTTGCTTCTGTTGTTCGTAATTGGGGCCCAATCGGCAAATGCACAGGGTATGCCGGATGAAGACATCCGTAAAGCAGCCCCGGACAGCTTTCTCGTTAAGTTTGAAACGAGTAAAGGCAGCTTTGATGCGATGGTCCACCGCGCATGGGGCCCCCTGGCCGCTGATCGCTTCTACCATCTTGTGCGGTTGGAGTACTTCGATGAAGTCTCCATCTTTCGCGTGGTACCCAACTATGTGGCCCAGTTTGGCATTCACAATGAGGAGAAGGTGAACCGCGCCTGGCGAAAGCTTGGTATCAAAGACGAGCCGGTAGTGAAGAGTAATTTGAAAGGGACCATCTCTTTTGCCCGTGGGGGCCCAAAAACTCGTACAAATCAAGTCTTTATCAATTTGTCGGACAACGTAAACTTAGATACTTATCCTGCGGCCGGCATCGTCGGCTATCCACCGATTGCAGAGATTGTGTCGGGGATGGAAGTCATTGACACCTTCAACGGCCAGTACGGCAATGGCCCCACAATGCGGCAAGACTCTATCAATGTCCATGGCCGTGAATTCCTCGACCGCCATTTTCCGGGACTTGATTTCATCAAGACGGTCCGGATTGTTGAGACGTTCTAAGGATTGGATTAGGTTGCTGGTTGAAGGTTTTGATGTGTGAGGAAAAAAATTCCGCCTTTGTAGATTATTGTAAATGCCCTAATTACACTCAAAAAGGCCTTTTTGGGATGGCGCAGAGAAAAGGCTTGGGAAAAACTTAGTTTTTGGCGCACAAATTTTTCCGGGCATGCGCCATAGCGTGACGAGATCCATATGCTTTCAATAAGGAAGCAATTGCACTTCTGGAGTAATCACTTCTACTCCGTCCCTAACTAACGGAACACATGGGATACAAAAGCCGGCGCTTCGTCCACAGCGCCGGCTTTTTTGTGTACCACAATTTTTTGCTTAGCGCATCAGCACAAGCTGTCTGGTTTGCAAGAAGGTGTCTCCTTCAACTTTCAGCAGGTATACGCCATTGGGCCACGATGAGCCATCAAGCTCGAACTGTTGTTCTGTAGCGGCGAGCATGCCGTCGAAGACCTGAGAAACCTGCCGGCCAAGCAAATCGAAAACTGATACCGAAACACGCTGTGCCTGGTCAAGTGCGAGGCTGAATGTCGCCACACTTGAAAAGGGATTAGGATAGGCTGGTGTGAGCGCCACTTCATGCGGGATTTCAGCAAATTCATCTGTGCTGGTTGTAAGCGCACCGTCAGAAAACGCCCAATTATCTGTGTCGAAGT
This sequence comes from Bacteroidota bacterium, assembly GCA_039111535.1. Taxonomy (NCBI): domain Bacteria; kingdom Pseudomonadati; phylum Bacteroidota; species Bacteroidota bacterium. Next base: position 17,296 of record JBCCIM010000124.1, read on the forward strand.
TAATAGCGGTGTTGTTGCCTACAACGGTCACCACCACGTTGACAAGCTGCCCATTCCCACCCGCTGTGGTTGGTACTGGGTCGAACACGCCGTTACCACCATTGTGGAATGAATTGTCATCCACAAGATCTGTAAATGGAATAGATACCAACTGCCAGCCGTCGCCAGAAACTGCACATGGGCCACTTGGGCTAACTACACAGTTAAATTGGAATTCGTCATCTGTGTTGGATGGCGTGGGAATCAGGTCGTCGCCGTCGTCATCGTCCTGAAATTGCATTTCCAGAATATAGTCCTGGTTGGCTTCAGGATTGATCCAGAAATTGAAATGCGTAGCATCTGCGAGATTCATGCGATTGGTGCGCCCAAAACCGCCGATGTAGCCACTCCGCAAGGGATAGGTTGCGCTGAGAGAAAAGCTGCCGCCATTATCTGGAGCAGCAGCAGCATTGTTTGCCGCAATCCCACCACCACCGCCATCGAAACTAAACCAGTTGTTCAAATCCGGATCACCATGTTCCATGTCGTCAAAGAGCAAGCCACTGTCGCCCGTAGTCTCTGTGTTTTCATACACGCGTACGTAATCGATCATCATGGTCTGCGGGAAAACCGTCGATGCATCCGGGCTGCCGGGCAGGTTGCCACCAACAGCTACATTGAGCAGTAGGTGGAAGTCGACGTCAAACGGAGCGGGGAAAGGGCCACCGGTAGAGGACCAGTTATTCCTTGAGGCATACAACTCATCATCTACATACCAGCGGATCGCGCCTTCTTCCCATTCAATGGCAAAGACGTGAAAGTCGTCGTTGAACGTGCCGCTATCCAAGACATAGTCGGTACCTGAAAAAACATTATTAGGCCAGCTGCCGCCATAATGGATGGTGCCAAAAATCTCATTTGGTTTATCACCTGTCATTTCCATGATGTCTATTTCACCGCTGGCAGCCCAAACACCATAAATGGAGGGATCGGTAGGTAGCATCCAGATGGCCGGCCAGAGTCCCTGGCCTGTTGGGAGTTTGGCGCGGACCTCAAAACGGCCATAGGTCCAATCTCCTCTATTGATCGAGCGGAGGCGGGAGGACGTATAGTTTTTCCCACTTACTTGTTCTTCGCGGGCTTCAATTGTAAGAATGCCGTTGCTCACAGCATGGTTGGTGGTGGTATACCATTCGAGTTCGTTATTGCCCCAGCCACATAAGTCAGGGCATCCGTCGCCTGTTTGCAGTGTCCATTTGTTCGGATCGAGCGTATTGCCATCAAATTCATCAGACCACACCATTTCCCAGGTTTGGGCGGAGGCAATTGTGGGGGGAATGAGGAACCACAATGCTACTACGAAGCAGCAAACGCAGGCCAGTGCGGTACGTTTATTCATATTCAAGTGCGTAAATATTAATGAGGGGTTGGAAGGATAGCTTGAATGGTGGTTACCTAAATATAAACAAGTCAGGTCTTTTACACAGGGTAATATTTATTCTTTTAATGCAGCGTTCAGAATAGATGTGGCTGGAATTTGGATCTTGGCTTCAGTTTTTGCGACCTTATGTCAGTTTCCACCAAATGCTTAACCCGCTAAAGCAAGTTATATGAATATCGGATTGACATCGCGACTAAGCGTGATGATGTTTGCGCAGTACTTCATCTGGGGGGCCTGGGCACCCACGCTTGGCAACTACATGCAGACCATTGACATGGGCGAATCGATCAATTGGGCTTATTCCCTCGGCCCGATTGCAGCCATCATTGCACCGTTTTTTATGGGAATGGTAGCAGACCGTTTCTTCGATTCTGAGAAAGTGCTCGGTGTGCTTTGCCTGATTGCCGGCGTAGCCATGTGCGCCATGCCCGCTTATGCCGGCACCTCATGGTTTCTGCCGCTGCTCTTTGTCCATGCAATCTGTTATTTCCCAACCCTGGGTTTAACTGCATCGCTGGCTTTCCACCACATGACGAATCAGGAAAAAGAATTCCCGGTGGTGCGTGTGTTTGGCACCATTGGCTGGGTTGTCGCCGGTATGGTCATCGGCAAATTGCTCATGGCCGACTCCACATCTTTACCGCTGTATATCGGTGGTGGCGCTGCCATCTTCCTCGGACTTTACAGTTTCACCCTTCCGCTGACGCCGCCACCAATGGCCGGTCAGAAAACCAGCTGGCGCCAGATTTTGGGTATTGATGCGTTGAAAGCCCTCTCTACGCGGTCTTTCATCATCTTCCTCGTAGCTGCCACGCTGATTTTCATCGCATTTGGTACCTACTTCCCGTATGCACCGGTTTACTTTGGCGACATCAACGGCCAACTCGGCGTTCCCCACTTTGAAAACCCGAGTTTCGAGATGTCCTTCGGGCAGGCGTCTGAAATCATATTTATGTTGCTCATTCCATTCTTCTTTGCCAGGCTCGGGGTGAAATGGATGTTACTGTTAGGCATGCTGGCCTGGGTTGCGCGCTTCACACTGTTCTCAGCGGCTGCCCTTAGTGGTACCTTCTGGCTGATTATGCTCGGCATCCTGATCCACGGGATTTGCTATGACTTCTTCTTTGTAACCGGACAGATTTACATCGATAAGAAAACTTCGCCGGCCATCCG
>JBCCIM010000125.1 GCA_039111535.1 Bacteroidota bacterium
TGAACAGACATCAGTGTACCGGAATTCAATAAGATTGTTGAAGAGCAAATCGGCTGTCAGGTGTGCTCCTTAACCCACCGTTAGTCGATCTTAACCCTTTAACGCACAGCGATTGCCTTTATTGTGCGCCGTACAACAAAGCGCTAAAAAATTAGCACTTTATTGTATAGACGCAACAATTTTGAAAGAGTTACTCTGTCTTGAAAAATATCCAGAAAAAAGTTGGTAAGTAGCTCGGCCGGCGTGGGTACGGTCGGATTGCTTACGCACTTATTTGCCGGCTACATTTTTTGACATCGTGAGCGGCAGTTCAACGCCGTTTTGCGACCAGGTACCTGTTGCTTCATCTCCCGCTTCGTTGAGGGTCCCCTCGAACCCGCCGTTGATGGCAGAAAGATCAAAGGTCAGTTTCCCGTCTGCGACGGCTACAACGTCAACCGGGATTCGGACATTGCCCTGGTCTACACTGATGAGCACGGCCGTTTTTTTGTCGTCTTCGTGTTTGATCTCCAGTTTGAGTCGCAGGGTGCCACCACCTGTATCGAGTGCGCCAGACCATACCTCCAGGTCAGCTGCAACAGTGGCATCCTGGGCGTTGGCGGTGTTTATCCCGCTAATGCCCGTAAACAACAGGAGCAGGGCCGTGAGCATACCGATAAAGGGGCGATAGGTAGTCTTAGTCATATTTGAGTTTTGGTTGGTGAAGCTGGCAATACGGAATATTTACGGTGAGGATGCAAAACGCAAAAAAGCCGGCCCAGGAGATGCGTCCCTGGGCCGGCTTTGATATGAAGGATGGTATATGCTTGCTTATTCTTTTGCTAGTCCGACATACACATCGTTGGAAGCATCTGCATTGTTGTAGATGACATCATCACGGCCATCACCATTTACGTCACCCACCAGGATCTCGAACTGACTCCAGTCATCAAAAATCGGATGGTCCTGAGAGATGCGCCCGAAGTCGAAATCTCCTGTGCTGGTGCCAAGGCCGATGAAGCTCCGATTTACGGATTCCATTGAATTTATCAAGAGGTCTTTGCGGCCGTCTCCGTTGACATCCAGCAGGCGAATCTCAAACGGGCCTGCTTCTTCCTCTAGCCATTGCAGGTCGCCCTCGACCAGTGCCGGCACGCCGCCGGTAGTAAGATCTTTGTGGACCGGACTGCGGGTCTGGCCAGCGGCAACCCATACCAGATCGACACCAGCAACGCCATCAATATTCCCTATAACGACGTCGTAATTGGTCCAGCCCATGTTTCCCCGGTCAAAACGGCCCCGAAAATTAAAGATGCTTCCCTGGGTATCGCTTACTGATTCTGCAAAGTAAACATGATGAATATTGAACCCTTTGGTATACCACATCAGGTCGTCTCTGCCGTTTCCGTCAAAGTCGGCCACCATAAACGTCTCGTTGCCAGACCAGCCGCGGTCGGGATGGTCGTGCCAGTCATTGTTTACCGGCTCAGCATTGTCTACACCATAGCTGCCGTCGCCATTTGAAAAACTAACATAAGATCTGTTCAGGTCGGTACGCTCGTTCCAAACAAGGTCGTCTCCGTTTTTACCGTCAATATTCCCGACTGCAAATTCGTAGTCAAGCCCCCAACCATCAGTGGCGCGTGTGAAGACTGGCATCTCAGCATATGATCCATCTCCATTGGAAAGCCCGATGTACGTCAAATTAGTATTTATCACTCTGTTCCATGCGAGGTCATCGCGGCCATCGTTGTCGAAGTCGCCAACTTTGACAACGTACTGGCTCCAGCCATCAGCAGGGGAGGCCGTATGCGTATATGGTGTGCCCATCGTGAATGTACCGTCTCCGTTGGCGGTGGCAACCACGGTTTCGTTGCTACCGGCGCTGACATGATTCCAAACCAGGTCATCGTCGCCATCGCCATCCACATCTGCCATCAATACTTTAGCAGGCGTGCTGATCGGCAACGAAAGCGACTGCACATCGCGGAAGTCAAACGTGCCAGGTGTTGCTGCTTTGGCTTCGCAGGTTGTGATTTCGTAATCGGTCGATTCCGTTACTGATGCAATAGAGCCATCACCGAGGTTACGGAACGTGTAAGACAGCGGCGCGGCGCTGCTAAGCGGGGCATCGTCTGTAAAGTAATCTGCCCAGTTGCCCGATCGGATCACAGCCAGCGTTGCATCTGCATCACCGCCCAGCGACGTTACCTGGATTTCAGACTCTTCGAGAATTTTCTTCTGCTTCACATCCAGATTTGCTGAGCCGCCGCCACCAATACCATTGTAGGCAGCCTGCATGGTTGCGCGGATATCTGAGGCGCTAGCTGTTGATGTCAGCGAGAACATCATCATGCGCCCGTAAACAACGTTGGATACATATACGGGTAGGTTATCTGGGCCAATCCGGCCAAGGTCTACCTGCTGCTGTAATTTTTCGGTGGTAAAGTCGGCATTGAAAAACGCATCTGGTGTTTGGGGTGGTGCAACAACCACTTCATACATTTTCTGATAGAACTGCGCGGTGATGGTGGTTTTAGACGCATCTTTCTGCACAGAACCCGTTGCTGAAGCTTCAAATTTGAGGTACCGACCAGAGATGCCAGCCTGCAGGGCAAACTGGCTTTCCGAGTAGTACTCCGACATATCAAAAGTAATGGTACTCGGCGTGGAGAGACCTGACTGCGTTGCATTCCCAATCATGGAGCCTCTGGCTTGTCCGACCTCGGCCTGGCTTGGTGTATCAACTGTGCGGAAGTTGTCGTCATTCGCAAGGCTTGGTATGGAGACTTCGATTGCTGATCGTTCTGCGATGGGCAGTCCGAGCAAGCTGCCCAAACCGTCGCGGTGGCTTTTGCCCTGAATCAATGCGCCCGGCCAAAGCAATTCCGCGTCAGGACTGTATATGGCAATCTGCTGCGGATTTTCTGTAATTGTGAATGGTTGCGTCTCACAGGTGTACGTGACATCAGGTAGAATTTCTGTGGTGCCGTCTTCGTTGATTTGCTCAACATCGAGTACAACTTCTTGTTGCGCTACCGCATCTCCTGTTGCTGTGGGTGCCTGTGAAGGCGTGGTGGGACTGAACGCTGACCAGGATGGGAGATCCTGCATGTACTGGCCGACTTCTTCTACCGGCCCACTGGGGCCCATAGAATCGCCGCTGTCACATCCGACGCTTTGAAGAGCGAATACTAAAAACAGAGCTAAAGCGATTCGTTTCATTGTGATTTATGAGATATGAAGTTGATTTATTTGGTTGGCTACCTGAAGACGCACCAAAGCCAGTGAAATGTGATCACGCTTATAAAAAAATTATGCGATTAGATGTGATACCTGGCGAATATCGATTGGCACTGAAGTGCATGACGCACAAGATACCTTCGCTTTATTCCACAGGATTAGCGGATTCTACAAGAGATTTGAACCATCTAAAGGAAGCGCCAGCAGAAAAACCTTCAACCAGCAACCTTCAACCTGAAAACCGAAGGTTTTCTACACCATCCGCACATTTATGCCGGCTTTGTGCAGATATGATTTTGCATCTGCTATCGTGTATTCTCGGAAATGAAAGATGGATGCAGCGAGCACGGCATCTGCTTTTCCTGCTTGAAATCCATCGCGTAAGTGCTCCAGGTTGCCGGCACCGCCCGAGGCAATGACAGGAATACTGACCAGTTTATCCAGTGCCTCGAGCAGATCGAGATCATACCCGTCTTTGGTCCCGTCGCGGTCCATAGAGGTGACAAGGAGTTCGCCGGCACCACGATCAGCTGCTTCTTTAGCCCACGCGAGCGCGTCGATGCCTGTAGGTTTACGCCCGCCATGCGTAAACACTTCCCATCTGAGCGGATTGTCGCTTACACGCTTTGCATCGATGGCAACCACAATGCACTGTGAACCAAAAGCTGTTGCCCCTTCTTCGATGAGCGCCGGGTTTTTTAATGCCGCTGAGTTAACAGACACTTTATCTGCACCCGCATTCAGCATGGCACGCATATCTTCGACCGACCTGATGCCACCACCAACGGTGAGAGGGATAAATACCTGGTCTGCTGTTTTGCGCACCACATCCCGCATAATCCCACGATCTTCGTGTGTCGCAGTTATGTCTAGAAATACCAGTTCATCAGCACCCGACTGGTCGTAGAATTTGGCCTGGTCAACCGGGTCGCCGGCATCAACGATGTCCACAAACTTGACGCCTTTTACAACGCGTCCCTGATCAACATCAAGACAAGGGATAATCCGCTTTGCTACCATGGATTGATATGGGGAGAGGCAGGGCTTGCAACTAGCAGTCGCGCAGCTTTGCCGTGGAAAATTCGTTGAGGTTGACGTCGTCTTTTTGGTGCCAACACCAGATCTGCTGGCATGGGAATTTGTTTTCGTAAAGTGCCCGGCCTACGATAATGGAATCAACTTTTTTGGCTTTGAGTTCAGCAATTTTGATCAGGTGGGTGTAGTCACCGACGCCACCTGAGGCTGTAATGCAGACTTTAGACAGGCGAGCAGCCATAGCCAGGTAAGCCTCTGTGTTTGGCCCTTCCATGGTACCATCGCGGCTGATATCTGTATAGACAATGCGTCGGCATCCTCTCTTTTCCATGTCGAGGGCCAATTCGATAGCGTCGATGCCACTGCCGGCCAGCCAGCCGTCTGTTCGCACTTCACCATCTTTTGCGTCGATGCCGACTACAATGCGATGGGAGCCAAATTTTTCAACCGCTTCTGAAACCAGCTCCGGATTCTTCACCGCAGCTGTGCCGATGATCACCCGATAAATGCCCAACCCGAGCGCTGCTTCAATATCCGCCATCGTACGAATACCACCACCCAGTTGTACCGGGATATCGAGGGCTTCACAAATAGCTTTGATAACGGTGCGGTTGGGTGCTGATCCTTCTTTGTCGCCGCGCGCTGCGTCGAGATCTACCACGTGCAAAACTTTGGTATTCTGGACGCGCCAGAGCTTTGCCATCTTTACGGGGTCGTCGTAGTAGACTGTTTCTTTTTCATAAGAGCCCTGATAAAGGCGAACGCAACGGCCGCCGCGCAGGTCAATGGCTGGGATTATTAGCATCCTGGAATCCGAATTTGGAGGGCGTGAGCAACTGGGGAATACGGTTTGTCAGCTGGCGTTATCAGGGGCGCTAGATGGACAGGTGGGCAAAATTCTTGAGTACCAGCAATCCGTTGTCATGGCTTTTCTCGGGGTGAAACTGGACCCCAAATACGTTGTTCCTCTGAACCATGGCAGGAAAATTTATGCCGTACATGGTGTCTGCAAGGATGTCGTCAGGGTCTTCTACGGCTGCGTGATAAGAGTGTACAAAATAGAAATAGGCGTTCTCTCCGAGCCCTTCGAGCAGCGGGGACGGATGTCGCGGTGTTGCAACATTCCAGCCCATGTGTGGGATTTTGAGGGGCTTTTCTGGTACAACAGGCGCGTCGCCGGCAGCAACCATGGCAGGTTGATACGCATGCTTGAAGCGAACAACCCGTCCGGGCATGATGCCCAGTCCCTGGTGCTCACCCATTTCTTCGCCCACATCAAACAGCAATTGCATGCCTACGCATACGCCAAGGAAAGGCTTGCCTGAGGCGACGGCCTGATGAATGGTTGGTACAAGATTGCGCCGGCGAATTTCATCTGCACAGGCACCAAACGCGCCAACGCCGGGCAATACCACCCGATCAGCGCGCATAATATCTTCTGCTTTATCAGAACGAACCACCGTTGCGCCAACTGCTTCCAGGGCCTTTTCCATGGATCGCAGGTTACCGATGCCGTAGTCAATGATGCAGACCATTTCTGGGCCTATTGCTCTTGTTGGTAAACAGGGAAGTTTAAATACAGCCTATGCTGCATTAACCAGCAATCGTGTTTATTGCTCCTTTACTTTACTCAATTCTTTTGAGCGTTCGGTAGCTGTTGCGACAGCGTTAATCAACATGTTGCGCAGGCCATGGCTTTCGAGGGCCGCGATGGCAGAAATGGTTGTACCGCCAGGTGTGGTAACTTCATCTTTTAGTATTGCCGGATGTTTGCCAGTTTCGATGACAAGTTTGGCGGCGCCATATACGGTTTGTGCAGAGAGCGCAGACGCAATCGGGCGGGGGATCCCTTGCTTTACGCCGGCGTCTGTCAGGGCTTCAATAATCATGTAGATGTATGCCGGACCGCTGCCAGACAATCCCGTGATGGCATCCATCAAGTACTCCGGCACCACCTCTACGCTGCCTACCGCTTCGAATACAGCCCGTGCGCTGTCGAGCTCGTCGTCGCCGGCATAGTCGCCTGCGCATATGGCTGTTGCACCTTCATCCACAAGCGCGGGCGTGTTGGGCATGGTGCGCACAACGGGCAAGTTTAGTGCAAACTCATGTTGTAGTGTCTGCGTGGTAATACCGGCCAATACCGAGATTATCAGGGTTTTATCTGAAATGTGCGCTCTTATTTCTTTGATAACCTTTAGCACCATCTGCGGCTTTACCGCGAGAATGATAATGGTGGCATCCGCGACAGCGTCTGCATTGTTTGATGTGGTCTGTATGCCGGGAAACTGTTCTGCCAATGCTTTCAATGCACGCGCGCTCCTTCGTGTCGCTCGAATTTGGCCGGCATCGGTGTCATTGCCCTTGAGCAAACCACCGATGATTGCACGTCCCATGTTGCCGGCGCCAATTACTGCAATTTTGTGGTTGGCCAAAAGCCGCGAAGTACCCATAATCTAAAAGGTGTTGTGTCTGGTTTTGGATTGGTTGCGGAGGGTTAAAGTGCGCCTTTTGTGGAGGCCAGTTTTGCATTGTTCGTATCGCGCTTTACTGCTTCCCGAAGGGCGCGCGCGACCGCTTTGAAAATGGCCTCAATTTTATGATGGGCATTTCGCCCGGAGAGGATATTAATGTGCAGATTCATGCCGGCCTTTTCTGCAAAGCTATACCAGAAATGTTCAACCATCTCTGTCGACATGGCGCCGACGCGGTTACGCACAAACGAGGCGTCGTATTGCAGGTAGAAGCGACCGGATAAATCAACCACTGCACGGGCCAGAGCTTCATCCATCGGGACATAAGCCGCGCCGTACCTGTTGATGTACGCTTTGTCTCCGAGCGCTTCTGAAAAAGCCTGCCCCATAACGATGCCAACATCTTCAATGGTGTGGTGGTCATCTATGTGCAAGTCTCCATCACAGTGCACGGTAAGATCAAACGCGCCATGCTTGGCAAACAAGTCTAGCATATGATCAAAAAATCCTACACCTGTTTTGTTGTCGTACGTTCCTGATCCGTCGAGATTCAGGCTCACCTGGATGTTGGTTTCCCGGGTTTCGCGGGAAACAGAGGCCGTTCTTACGGCGGACAGTGCTTGTGTCATTTCCTGTCTGGCTGGGCTTTCTTCAAAAACGCACACCAAAAAAGAACCTGATGTGCGGGTCGGTCGTACGCTATGGCCTTATTTGTGTTCTATTTAGCAAGAAAGAGATGAGTAATTCGAAGCACAAACGCATCATGGTGACGGCAGCCTTGCCGTATGCCAATGGTCCCGTACATCTGGGGCACCTTGCTGGCGCATATTTGCCGGCTGATCTTTACTGCCGCTACGAGCGCATGAAAGGCAGTGATCTGGTGTTTGTTTGTGGTTCGGACGAAATGGGCGTGGCTATCATGATCCGCGCCCGACAGCAAGGCATCAGCCCACAAGATATTGTTGACAAATATCATCCGATGATCAAAGATGCTTTTGAAAAATTCGGGATGAGTTTTGATATTTATACCCGTACAACCACGGATATTCATCGAGAAACCAGCCAGGCATTCTTTAACAAATTGGCGGCCAGTAACTCGTTTAAGCTGAAGACAGAGGAGCAGTTGTTTGACCCTGAAGTAGGCATTTTTCTGGCAGATCGGTTTGTGAAAGGGACGTGTCCGAACTGCGGGAACGAAGATGCTTATGGCGACCAGTGCGAGCGGTGTGGTACGGCGCTGAGTCCGCGTGAACTTGTGAATCCAAAGAGCACGCTTTCTGAAGCAACGCCCGAGTTACGGCAGACAACGCACTGGTACTTGCCACTGGGTGATTTTCAGCCGGCACTGGAAGACTGGATCAACACGCATCCTGAATGGAAGCCCAATGTGTTAGGGCAAGTAAAGAGCTGGTTTAACGACGGCCTGAAAGACCGCGCCATCACGCGTGATGTACCCTGGGGCGTTCCTGTGCCTGATGAGGCTGCAGCACTTGCCGGAACGGATGCTGCCGGTAAGGTCATCTATGTATGGTTTGATGCGCCCATCGGCTACATTTCCGCTACGAGAGAATGGGCCGCTGCACAAGGGGACCCTGAAAAATGGAAACCATACTGGCAGGACCAGGAGACCAAGCTGCTGCACTTTATCGGCAAAGACAACATTGTTTTCCATTGTCTCATGTTTCCTGCAATGCTCCAGCAGCACGGCGACTATGTATTGCCGGAGAATGTGCCGGCCAACGAATTCCTGAACATAGAAGGCAAAAAGCTTTCTACCAGCAGGGGATGGGCCGTGTGGCTTCATGAGTTTCTTGAAGACTTTGATCCAGACTTGCTCCGCTACGCGCTGGCTACCATGTTGCCAGAGAGTAAAGATGCAGACTTTAGCTGGAAAGACTTCCAGGCGCGCGTCAACTCTGAACTTGCAGATGTACTGGGCAACTTTGTCAACCGGACGCTCACGTTTGCAAACCGCTACTTTGATGGCGTTGTGCCTCCGCTGGAGAATCCTTCAGCGCTGGACCACGAAGTATTGACCAGCCTGGCCGGCTTCCCTGAAAAAATTGGCGCTTCTTATGATGCGTACCGCAATCGCGAAGCTGTCTTCGAAACGATGAGCCTTGCCCGGATGGGTAACAAGTACTTCAACGATACGGAGCCCTGGCATACGCGCAAAAACGACATGCAGAAATGTGGCAATACCATCCATGTATCGCTGCAAATCTGTGCATCGCTAGCCATTTTGCTCGAGCCTGTGTTGCCGCATACGGCCCAACGACTGCGTGATATGCTGCAGCTGACAGGCGTACGTTCGAGTCTGCCTGAAAACCCAGGTGCAGGCACCCTGGGCTGGCATGACGCCGGCCAACCGCTCCTCGAAGCTGGCCACGGGTTGAACGAAGCTGAAATCCTGTTTACCAAAATTGATGACGCTGTGATCGAAGAACAAATCGGAAAACTCAACGCTGTCGCAGACGACGCTGCGCCGGCCGGTCCTGCCTTTGAGCCCATCAAAGACGAAATTGTCTACGATGATTTTGCCAAACTCGATTTACGCATGGGGACCATCGAAGTAGCCGAGAAAGTGCCAAAAGCAGACAAGCTTCTGCGCCTGGAAATCAACTTGGGATTTGAAGAGCGCCAGATTCTTTCGGGTGTGGCAGAGCAGATGGACCCTGAAGATTTGGTTGGCAAACGGGTTGTTGTTGTGGCCAACCTCAAGCCCCGCAAGCTGCGTGGCTTCGAAAGTCAGGGGATGGTCCTCATGGCTGAGAACCGTGATGGTGTACTGAGCCTGATTGATTCTGCCGGCGAAGATGGCGCGCCTGTACTTTAGGATTGTTTATTGGGGATTTGGGGTGAGGAATGGCGCATTGCCTCGCCCGTGGCATCCTGAGTGAAACGAAAGATCTCTTGAGGGATTGCAGCCCCTTTTGGAATATCGAACACCGAACCAGGAATTTTGAATGTCGAAGTGATTATTTTTCACTCCTCACTCCTCACTCCTCACTCCTCACTCCTCACTCCTCACTCCTCACTCCTCACTCCTCATGGCCAAACTAGAAGCAATCTGGATAAAGCGCGCAAAGCAAGGGCCCATGGACTCTAAGTCTGAAGCTGAGTTGGTTGCCGGCAAAGGGCTACGTGATAATGCGAACCAGAAGGGACGGCGTCAGGTTACTATTATCGAGCAGGAAGTGTGGGAGATGCTGATGGCTGAACTCGGTGGAGATTTGCCGCCGACAAGCCGGCGCGCGAATCTCATGGTTTCCGGATTTCCTTTGAAAGACAGTCGCGGCAAGGTGCTCCGAATTGGAAATTGCCGTATCATCATCAAAGGCGAAACCAAGCCCTGTAACCTGATGGAAGAAACGCTGCCCGGACTTCGTGAACGCATGTTTCCTGAATGGCGGGGTGGGGCGTTTGGCCAGGTATTAGATGACGGAATAATCAGGGTGGGTGATACGCTAAGCTGGGAAACAGAAGAGGCAATTAAATGACAGAACGATACATAGATGCCACGCAAGAAGCCGGCGCTGCGTTGTTTCGACGCAACCTGCAAGGGCCCATCGTGATGCTCAACTTGCTCAAGTTCAGAGAAACAGCTGACTATAGTAATTTTCCAGCTTTGGCGCCCGCAACGCCTATATCTGGTGCTGATGCATACGCAAAGTACATCGAACATACCTTGCCTTTTTTGAACGAAAGTGGTGGTGAAGTACTTTTTCGTGGTACAGGTGGCCCGTTTGTAATTGGTCCGCAGGACGCGTCATGGGACCTCGTGTTGCTGGTCAAACATCAATCGATGCAGCGTTTTATGGCGTTTGCATCCAATGAAGGGTATCTCAAAGGAGCCGGCCATCGTACTGCTGCATTGCTCGATGCCCGCCTGTTGCCGATGCAGGAATAGGGTGCGTCTATGTTTGTCGAATCCAGAAAGTATGACGGTAGCTTGCGCTCGTCTAGCAAGCATGCCTACGTCGTACGGACGTCCCGCAGCGTTGACTTATTCTCTTCTCCCGGCACGCCGTTTTTCTACCATGTTTCGAATGAAGAACGGTACAATGAAAACGGGCTGATTGAATTGTACCTGCCCGGGAAGTGGTTCAACGTGATGCACATCTTTGAGCACATCTCGCATCAATGTGCCATGTATATTAACCTTGCTATGCCGCCAGAAATAGAGACAGACCGGCTAAGCTGGGTGGACATGGACCTGGATTATCGCGTGGACCTGGATGGCAGTATCGAACTGGTGGATGAAGAAGAGTTTCAAGCGCATGCTGAACTGTGGCGATACCCGGACGATTTACAGCAGCAGATTCGCGCAGAGGCAAAAAAATTGCCGGCGCTCATCGAGGCCGGCAATTTTCCTTTCAACTATGAAACGCAACAGGAGCGGTACCGCCAGTGGAAAGCCACCGGGCTTTTGCCTCCCGCGGATTGAGCATCAAATATTGATGGCTTTGCCGTACGCGTCTTTGGTTGCTTCCATCACAGCCTCAGAGAGGGTTGGGTGTGGATGGATAGCTTCCATGATTTCATGCGCTGTGGTTTCAAGTTCACGGGCTGTAACGGCTTCAGCAATGAGTTCGGTTGCATCATAGCCAATAATGTGGCACCCGAGCATTTCCCCGTACTTGGCGTCGTAGATTACCTTTACAAAGCCTTCGCCGTGTCCGATTGCAGACGCCTTGCCTGAAGCCTGGAACGGGAATTTGCCAATTTTAAGCTCATATCCGGCTTCCTTCGCGGCAGCTTCTGTGTATCCAACGGAAGCAATCTGTGGCTGGCAGTACGTACATCCCGGGATGTTTTTCTTGTTCATCGGATGTACATCGAGGCCGGCAATTTTCTCGACGCAAAGGATGCCTTCATGGCTGGCTTTATGTGCAAGCCACGGTGGGCCGGCAACATCACCAATGGCGTAAACGCCTGGTACGGCGGTGCGGCCAAATCCGTCTACCTTGATTGCGCCGCGATCAATTTCTACACCAAGTGCTTCGAGGCCAAGATTCTCTACGTTGCCTACTACACCAACAGCGGAGAGTACCTGGTCAGTGGTAATGACTTCTTCGCCTTTGGCTGTTTTGAGCGTTACCTTGAGCTCTTTGCCCGAGGTGTCAACTGACATGACCTGTGTTTTGGTCATGACCTTGATTTTTGCCTTTTTGAAGTTGCGCTGCAATTCTTTAGAAACATCAGCATCTTCAACAGGCACCAGTCGGTCAAGGAGTTCCACGATGACAACTTCGGTGCCCATCTGATGGTAGAAGTAGGCAAACTCAACGCCAATGGCGCCGGCGCCGGCGATCAGCAAACGCTTTGGCTGATCCGTCTGTGTCATCGCTTCTTTGTAAGAGATGATCTTCTTGCCATCTACAGGGAGGGGCGGAATTTCACGCGCACGGGCGCCTGTAGCAACGATGATATGTTTGCCTTCAAGGGTGGTTGCTGTACCAACGGTATTGCCATCCATATCCACAGAAGGCTGGATGTCAATTTTGCCGCCACCTTTCAGGGTTGCCTGTCCCATGTGGACGTCAATTTTGTTCTTCTTCATCAAGAACTGGACGCCTTTGTTCATTTTTGCAGCGACGCCACGGCTGCGGGCAACAATTTTCGGGAAGTCATGCTTGATCTGACCTTCCAGTACGATACCGTAATCCGCCAGGTGCCGCACACTATCCATCATCTCTGCACTTTTCAAAAGGGCCTTCGTAGGAATACAGCCGATGTTCAGGCATACACCGCCAAGTTTATTCTTCTCTACGATCGCTGTTTTCAAGCCTAGCTGTGTCGCTCGAATCGCTGTTTCATAGCCGCCAGGGCCGGAGCCGATTACGATGACATCGTACTTGGTATCTGCCATTTTCTATTGTTTGTTCAGTTCGCTGGGTTTTATTTTTTATATGGATTACTGCTACAGCAACGCACGGAGACAGGGGAGACCATGGGGTACGTCAAAAAAGCAGCTATCCAGCAGCGGAAACTAACACAAAAAGGGAAAACCTGTTTCAGGCTGGCAGGGATTTATTGATGGAGACTTGTCGATGGGTATCAACTGCCCCTTTTGATGGGTGTAGATCTGTTAATTTGTGGACACAGGTTAGGTGCGCGCAAGTAGTCGAATTGTAATGGCTCGTAAGCGTGGCTTACCTTTTCTTCAACCATTCTATTGGATTGACTTCCGTGTTGTTGTTGAAGATGCCAAAGAAAACGGCGTTCCCTTTGGGTTGGGCGTCAGTCCCTGCTCGCCCTACCATTTGTCCTGCGCGGACTTCAGAGCCTGCCGGCGCGTAAACAATTGACATATTACCATAGAGCGTTGTGAAATCTCCGTGGCTGATCGTAATCACGTTTCCAAACTCTGGCATTGGGTAAATGTCTACCACTTCACCATCAAACACGGCAAGGACCTCAGCAGAAGATGTCGTCGATATGAGAATGCCCGGGTTAAGTGTTACTGTACCATAAACTGGATTAACCACTTCACCGAATGGCTCTATAACTGCGCCATTCGCTGGCCAGATAAGTGCGCCTTTGTTGGCCAGGAATGCACTGGAAATTTGTGCATTTGCTGCAGCATCAACAGGGTTTGCTGCTGCTCTGCTTCGCGCACTGTTTTCACCGGCAATAATTCTTCTGATCATTGACTCAAGCTCGTCAGCTTCTTGCTGCTTTTCTTCCAGATCGTTTTGTAGATCCGCACGTTGGCGCTTGAGTTCAGAAATGACCTTGTTTCGGGTACCCCGAAGGCCTTTAAGCTCCGCCTGCTCTGAGACGGCACCTGAAATAAGTTGCTCAGCCTCAGCCACATTGGCTTCCATTTCTTCCTGTCGCGACTTGATGGTATTGGTTGCAGTAATGATCTGGCTGAGCCGGCCGCGGCGCTGGTCTGCAAATCTGCGCAAGTAGCGAATACGGATCAGCATCTGGTTGATTGATTCAGCGGCCAGTATCAAGGCTACATCATGCAGCCGGCCATATTTGTATGCGTGGATTGCACGTCGCTGGTATTGCTCCCGGTGAGAGCCAAGTTCTTTTTCCAACTCATTCATCGACGTACGCAGGGAGTCGCGAGACCGCTCAATTTGGCGGAGCAGGGTCTGGTTGGTTTCGATGAGTTCTTCCCGGACCGCAATTTCGCGATCCAGATCTGCAAGGGTCTGGAGGGTGGCGCGTTCGAGCTCTTCAGTTTCCGAAATACGGATAACGTCGAGGGTCATCTGATCCTGCAAGGCGCGCAGGCGTTTTTCAGTTACTTCCCGCGTGGTTTGCCCATTTGCAGCCGGCGCAAGCAGGCAGAAGAAGATGCTGAAGGCAAGCAGATAAAATGTCGATTTCATGAGTTGCATAGTCTGAATGCGTGCGTCTAAAATTCGACGCGTTTTACAGAGCTGCTGACATTAAAGTCCAACGACAGTGACGTCGGGTTTATTGTTCGTTTTCTGTGGAAGAGCGAAGCAGAAGTATCGTCACCAGGCCGGCGGAATGTAAGCCGGCGCGGCAGAAAGAACCCATCGTAGTCTTTGAACTCTGAAAATGTACGTTCTTCTACAAGCGTACCCGCCTCGTTGTTCTCTACATAGCGCACCACGCGCCAAAATACGGGGTCGATGAACAGGGTGCGCGTGTCATCTTTAAGGATGTAGTAGCTATCACCTGAAGAGAGCTCCCAGTCAGGACCCGTTTCGGGCAACCATACGCCAAGCATGGCGCCGTACAATGAACGCGCATCTGCCGGCAGGGGGAGGAGCCGTTGCATGGCGTTGATCGTACCGATGCCCAGTTCTTTATTGATACGGTCGTGCACAAAGAAGCTGTCTTTTGTAACAAGCGCCCGAACGGCTACAATACCGAGTCCGGGGCTAATCGAAATTAAGAGTGAGTCATCTTTGATGTGTTTGATGGACGCTGAGAAAGAACCGCCTTGCACGGGGGATTTGATCACAAGGGCCGCTTCCGAGCTATAGCCTTCAACGGTGTAAGGCATCGCTGTAAGGTTGTTAATAATTTCGGCGTAGCTGTGGTTCGGATACCCGGCCGGCATGGCTTCGCTTCGGTCTATGGCATTGCGCGAGCCGCTACAACCCGAGAGAAAAAGCAGCACACCCGCCAGCAGGCAGCAGGAAATTGCATGCAAACAAGGGCTGGGTATAGCGGGCACCAGGCCGGGGGTAGTTGTTGTGTGATTCACTGGCGAGATAAAGGGGTAAATGAGGTTGCGAATTGCTTGGTTGCTAATTGCTTGGTTGCTAATTGCTTGGTTGCTAATTGCTTGGTTGCTAATTGCAGTGAGCTGTGGGTACGGTAATGTATGAAATTAGACGGTCTATCAAAACCTGCGAATGCCTACTGGATGTTATTGATTTTCTCAAGGAGTTGTTCGTTGTCGGGGTTCAGTTTTAGCGATTTATTCCAGAGGGTGACGGCAGCACTTCGGTCACCAAGCTTTACCTGTATATCACCCATGTGTTCAAAGGTCGCAGCGCCCCGAGCGCCGGCATCAATGGCTTTAGAGACCCATTGCTCGGCCTGCTTGTACTCACCCTGTTTGTAGTAGACCCAGCCAAGGGTATCAAGGAAAGACGGATTCAAGTTTTCAATTTCGACTGCGCGTTTCGCGTATTTCAACGCCTCATCAAGCCGCAGTTCTCGCTCAGCAAGGCTGTATGCGAGGTTGTTTAGTACAATCGCATTGTCTGGCGCAAGCTCCAGGGCTGCGGCATAGGCATTGTCTGAGGCCTCATACGCTTTGGTACGCGCATACAGGAGGCCAAGCGCAGAAAGCAGCTCTGACCGTTCGCTTTGGTGTGCGTTGTCTTTTTCCAGCAAGGACAGGAATTCTTTGAAGTAGTTGATGGCCCGTGTATTCTGATACGCATCCATATAACCATATGCTGCGACCCGGAGAAGTGAAATTTGCCCGGGGAAAAGCAGCAAGGCTTCATCTGCGATGTCGGCAGCTTGTTTAGATTGATTGATGCGTAGGTAAGCAGCTGCAGCCTGTAGCCATACTTCGGGGTTCTTGGGGTTGACCTGTACGGCACGATACAGCAGTTTGCCGGCTTCTTCAAAGTGATGCTCTTCAAACATTATGGTGCCGAAAAGAATGAGCGCTTCCGTGTAGGAAGGATCTTGCGCAATGGCGTATTCGAGCAGGCGCGTAACCAGGTCGATGGTGTCAATGTTGTCGCTGGCACGCGTATACAGGTGTGATGCGCGGGCGAATGCATCTTCTGGCGAGCCGGAAACTTCCATGGTACGCGCCCAAAGCGCTTCTGCCCGGTCTGTCTCTTGCCGGTCCTCATACAAGCGGGCGAGTGGTACAATGATTTCCACGTCCGTTGAATCAACTTGTAATGCCTCTTCCAGGATAGCTATCGCATCATCAGTCCGATCATTCTGCTGGTAGAGTTCAGCCAGATTGCGTTTTATTGAAGCGTTTTCCGGGTTTTGCGCTTCCATTTTTCGCAATGCAGCTTCCATACCCGCAACATCATTTCGCTGATGATGAATTTGAAGCATGCGGTAACTGATGTGTTGTTGGATTCCCATACGGTCTTCCAGTTGCTGGTACAACGCAAGCGCCTCGTCATACGCAGCGCGTGTATATTGCAAATAGGCCAGCTCCTCAAGAACAGAGATTTCTTCCGGGAAAAGCGCCAGCATGGATTCGAGCGTTTGTGTTGCTGCATCGAGATCTTCTACGTCTTTTAACAGCTGAACCAATTGCTGGTGATAGTAGAGGTTCTCTGGCGCATAATCTTTGGCCTGCGTTGCATAGAAAATGGCAGTCTGCAAATCTTCTGTTGCCAGGAATGCATCTGCAAGCGCGGCGTGTACTGCCGGCGCAGCAGGGGATAGCTCAAGCGCTTTTTGGTAAAGAGCGATGGCTTCTTCGTGATAGCCAAGAAAGGATTTTGTGAGTCCCTGCACCAGGTAACGCTCGATCTGGATGGCGCGGACGCCGGGAGGCTCTGGTTGCTGCGCAAATACTGCTGTAGGCAAAACGGCCAGCAGGCACAGGCTAAAAATGACGCGATGCAATCCAGACACGAAAAAGATTGGGCTAGCTATTGAGATTTTGAAAAGCGTTTGACTTAAAGTCGTCCATTTTAACGGACTTGCCGGATTGTACTAAAGAAATAAGCCGGCTTTAATTATGTACGGTTTTCGGATTGAAGCGTTTCCAGAATTGTCGGGGTTACATCCATGAGGGATGTTGCAGAGTTAAAGTGACTGGCGCCGCGCCCAAAGGCGATCAGGGGGACTGGATTGAAGGTGTGCGATTTGGTAGACAGATCTTCCAGGTTACCATGATCGCTGGTAATTACCAATAGCGTGTTTTCCGGGTTTAAATGCGCAATGAGTCCTTCAAAAAAAGCATTCAGGATGAGCAAAATGTCAGTGGCTTGGTCCATTGACTGGCTGTGGCCGGCTTTGTCGGTCAGGTAGTATTCAAAGAGGGTAAAGACATGCGATTCAGCAAGCCTGACAAGCCGACGGGCAGCCTCTTCTTCTGAAATCGCGGGCACATCAATACCCAGCCTTTCTCGCCACGCGGTATTACGTATTTCTGCGGTTAGCGCCTGCCCTGCCTGCAACGCATCCGTCTTTCGGATCGGAATGCCAGCCTCAATGCAAGAAAGCGTGGTAACAGTCCATCTGTTGCGCCTGGTCGCATGGGCAAAAAAGGGAGGCGGATAGGCATTGGCAAATGCCGCTGGCTCCTCAAGTGTCGGGTTGAGCTGCTGCACACCCGAAAAAATGTTCTGAGAAGCCAGAATAGGTTTGGAGGTAGAATGCGGGTACGGGCCAAAGTGCCGGCCCGCAGCTTCAGCACAGTTGACACCTGTGAAGAGCGTAGCTTGTCCCGTGCCACTTTGAGGTAAGCCGTCAACACCAAGGCAAGCGTCTATTGGTCGGACTACATGTCGCGCATTGTGTTGTGACGCAAGCGGAGCCGTCCAGGGCTGTCCGCCTGCCAGCGTATTAAATGCAGGCAAGCTGAGCCTGGAGAAAGGGTTGGCAGCGGTGGACTCGGGACCCAGGCCTACGCCATCAATAAACACAAACAAGACATGCAGGGGCAGGCGCGGATTTGCGAAAGCCATATTTTTGCCGGCAACTTCACTTTCTTCGGGGGACTAATAATAGACATTTCTATACATTTTTGTTTATTACCAGCGTCACCCCGACCCATTTTATAGAAAACATAGATCAGGTTTACCGCATAGCGTTGAGATAATGAGAGAAGTAATCAAAAACAGACTTCAGGATTTGTTGGGGATTGGTGAGAAAGCAAAAGAGGATGTTGGGCTCGTATTGAGCGGCGGAGGGGCAAGGGCTGCCTACCAGGCTGGTGTACTGAATTATATTGCAGATGCGTTTCCCGGTGATCATTTTAGTATCATGAAAGGCGTTTCCGCCGGTGCAATCAATACCGGTTATTTGGCCAATCACAACGGTTCGTTCAAAGATGCGGCGGGCGTAATGGTGGAGAGTTGGCAGCAGCTGACGCTGGATCATGTGTTTACTACGGAGTCTACCTTTGATTTTTTTCGGCGCCTGCTCAAAAATCGAGATGGCGCGAGTTATGAAGAGCGCATTACGTCCTCTATGGCGCATCAGCGTGGGTTACTCGATCCTGGTCCGCTCAGAGAATTTCTATGTGAGAAGTTTCAAACAGATGCATCGGGTAGCCTGACGGGTGTGACGGAAAACGTGGCTTCTGGTAAAATCAAAGCATTTGCAGTGACCAGTACCAACTATATGACTGGGCAGACGACCACGTTTGTTCAGGGGGCAGACATCGAACAGTGGGTGCGGCCGAGTCGTGTTGGGGTAGCAACCCAGATTACGGTCGACCACATTATGGCATCAGCTGCCTTGCCGTTAATTTTTCCGGCTGTTTTGATTGACGGTGCCTGGCATGGCGACGGTGGGGTGCGGTTAACAAATCCGCTTTCGCCGGCCATTACGATGGGTGCAGACCGGATCATGGTAATTTCAACGCGCTACGACAGGAGCCAGGCAGAGGCCGATCGGCCAACAATTTCAGGATATCCACCGGCGGCCCAGATTATTGGTATTCTGATGAACGCCATTTTTCTGGATGCTGTTGACCAGGATTCAGAAAACCTGCAAAGAATAAACGACCTGATCCAGCAAATTCCAGACAGAAGCCGCAATGGATTGCGCCCGGTAAAGTTGCTAATGATCAGGCCGTCGATTGATATAGGTAAATTAGCTGGGAAATATAAACCACAATTCTCCGGTGCCCTCGGATTATTTACTATGGGCATCGGGTCTAGTGAAACTAAGAGTCCCGACTGGCTCAGTATGCTGCTCTTTCAAAAAGAATATATGGATGATCTCATCGACATCGGATACAACGATGCTGCACATCAACACGATGAAATCGAGTCTTTTCTAGAAGAAGCTAACAATGTGGGTCAGGCAGATAATCGCTCGTAACAATTGTGGGTCAATTGTGCCAGGCTGTTGATTACTCAGGAGTCAACTTCGTATCCAACCTTTTCAAGTGCTTCAGCTACCAGGGGGTAGGATTTATCGAACAACACGATAGCTTCTGCTTGCAGGTTGGTACGGTCCGACTGGACGTTGTCTTTGATTGAGCCTTTGGCTAGCGCTACGCAAGATTTCCAAAGTGCTGCTCTGAGTCCCCATTTGCTTATAGAGTAACGGGTGCTCGTTCTTTTTCCGTGGCGCTGTACAGATACCTGCAGATGGGCCAGATTATCTCTGGCACCATTTACAAAGCTGACACACAAACCAGGAACGCCGGTTTTAATCGTCTTGGAAGAAGACTCCGTTGTTCTTGTTGTTTGTTTGGGTGCAGTTGATAACTTGTCGTCACGCCATGTCAATGCAGCCTCCAGGGCTTTGTCGCGCCCTCCATAGACACCATCAGAAAATAACTTGGAGCTCGGATTCGATTTTCTTCGAATACGAACCCACCAGCCATGCGTCTTCTGGTAATCAAGGCGGGTAATATGTTTAAGCGACATTATGGCATAAATTGTACTGGTTAGTGAGTATGTAGGGTGATGAGGCCTTAATGGGTACACTTGGTCAGGTGCGGTGTAGCA
>JBCCIM010000126.1 GCA_039111535.1 Bacteroidota bacterium
CCCCGAAACCCCGAAACCCCGAAACCCCGAAACCCCGAAACCCCGAAACCCCGAAACCCCGAAACCCCGAAACCCCGAAACCCCGAAACCCCGATGATCAAACCATTCCAAAAAGACGATGCCTTTCTGGCTGATGTGCGTGCATGTAAGGACCGGGCCGGCTTTCGAGCATGGTGGGTTGGACAAAGCGGATTCCTGGTGCAATGGGATGGCCGACACTTGTTATTCGACCCTTACCTGTCGGATTCTCTGACAAAAAAATATGCAACTACCGACAAGCCGCACGTCCGCATGACCGAGCAGGTAGTTGATCCTGCAGCACTCGATTTTATCGACGTCACCACCTCAACCCATAACCACACCGACCACCTGGATGGTGATACGCTGAGTCCCTTGCGAGCGGCCAATCCTGACTTGAAATTGGTGATGCCAGAGGCAAATCGCGCGTTTGCCGCTAATCGGTTACAGTGTGAGGAAAGCTGGCCAGTTGGACTTACAGCAGGTGAATTTGTTGACGTTGCCGGCTTTACATTTCATGGCATCCCGGCAGCGCACAACGAGCTGGAAACCGATGATGCCGGCCGACACAAGTTCATGGGGTACGTGGTACAGTTTGGCCCGTACAGTGTCTACCACAGCGGTGATACATTATGGTTTGACGGGATGGTCAACTGGCTCAAAAAGTGGGAGGTGGATATTGCCTTTTTACCCATTAACGGGAATAAACCGGAGCGGCGCGTGGCCGGTAACCTGAACTGCGAAGAGGCAGCACAACTGGGCAAAGAAATTGGCGCCGGCTGTGTGATCCCGTGCCACTACGAGATGTTTGAGTTTAACACAGCCTCACCTGGTGTATTTGTAAATACGTGTGAGCGCATTGGACAGGAATGCCGTGTGCTCGAGGCCGGCGAGAAAATCGAAGTGGTAAAGTAGGTTTAGCGGACCGCTGCGTGTAGCATTTCAAGGAAACCGGCGCGGCTTACTTCTAGCACAACCTCCGTATTGGCCGGGTCTGTCGTTGCACCTACGTGGTCAACAACGGTTTGCCCCCTGCACAACCTGCTCTGCGTTTCGATGGCAACGGGCAAGCGTGGTGCTGCGATAATGAGGTCGCGGTTTAGCGCTACAGCCATGGCAATCGGGTCCGGTAATGAAAATCCGGGCAGGCCCAGTTCTTTAACCGAGAAGTCCTGCAGGGTATGCTGGATGTCCATGCAGAAATGCGCCAGCGCTGTATCGATCCCTTTTACCTCTGCTACATCAGCCGGCTCGAACACGGCATAGGTTCGCGAAATATCCCAGCCGACCATGGTAAGGCGAGCGCCGGATTCGAATACAATCCGTGCCGCTTCAGGATCAACCCAGATGTTAAATTCAGCTACCGGAGTAATATTTCCTGGTCCCTGTCCTGTACCGCCCATGACAACCACGCCGGCGGCCTTTTGCGCAATCGAAGGGTCCTTGAGTATCGCCTGGGCAAGATTGGTCAGTGGTCCGAGGGTGACAATTGTCACTTCACCGGGGAAGGCATTGACGATATCTACGATGGCATCGATTGCGTGTTTAGGTTGTGGGTTGAATCCATTCAAGGAGAGTCCGATGTCTCCCATGCCATCGTTGCCATGTACAACTGTAGCCGTTTCAAGCGGACGCAATAGCGGCTTGGCAGCACCCTTATACACGGGGGTATCGCTGTTACACAGCTCCAGGGTGTAGCAAGCGTTTTGCACGCCCTGATCCACCGGCACATTGCCGGCAACAACGGTTACGGCTTCTATATGATACAACGGATTTTTTGCTGCCATCACCAGCGCCACAGCATCATCTGACGCTGTATCCGTATCTATCAATAGTCTTTTTTTCATACCATCGTATGTGTTTTGATTCGTCCGTAACCGATTGTCAACCTTGCCGTATAGCCAGTAAAGCTATTAAATTCGTACGTTTCAATTTCCATAAACGAACCATTGAAGCCCATGCCTGCCACTGAACGCAATTGGAAATCAACCACCAAAAAGATTTTGAACAATGGCTACCTGTCTTTTGGCGCAGGCCTGGTTGTTGGATTGTTCATCGATAACTGGACGCTTGTGCTGGTTATTGCGGCCGTGATCTGGGGTGTGCAGTGGTATACGAAGCAAAAAGACGAAGATGCAGCGGAGCCTGTAAGCTAACGGAGACGGGCGTCGAAGGTGGGGTTGTTGTGATTTCGGTTTGTTGTGATTTCGGGAACTGCACACTTGCCGGGCATTTCGCCCTCACTCCTCACTCCTCACTCCTCACTCCTCACTCCTAAAACCCCGGTTAAAACGAAGCAAGCGCTTTTCCTTCTTCTGTCCTAAATTAGGGCACGATCACAAGAACACGGAAAACATTGCATCACATGACAACCACGCCGGCTGTAAACGAAAAACACCGCATCCAAACCAAACAGCTTGAGGTATCTCCCAGGCTGCTCCTTGGCCCCGGACCCTCCAACGCCCATCCACGCGTATTGCAAGCGCTGAGTATGCGGCAAGTAGGCCATCTCGATCCTGAGTTTATAGCCATCATGAACGAAGTGCAGGAAATGCTGCGCTATGTATGGCAAACAGAGAATCAACTAACCATTCCAGTAAGCGGCACAGGGAGTGCAGCGATGGAAGCGACTGTGGCGAATACCGTAGAGCCCGGCGACAGTGTGCTTGTAGGATGTAATGGGTATTTTGGCGAACGGCTTTGTGATATGGCCGGCCGATATGGCGCTGAAGTGCATCGCCTCGAAAAAGGCTGGGGC
Source organism: Bacteroidota bacterium (assembly GCA_039111535.1). Classification (NCBI taxonomy): domain Bacteria; kingdom Pseudomonadati; phylum Bacteroidota; species Bacteroidota bacterium. The sequence continues at coordinate 2,777 of JBCCIM010000126.1, forward strand.
CACGCATTCGATCTGGATGAAATCCGGAAAGGCATGGAAGCACACCGTCCGGCTGTGCTCATGCTTGTGCATGCAGAAACTTCAACAGGTGCGCGTCAGCCGCTCGAAGGAGTAGCGGATTTGTGTAAGGAGTTTGATTGCCTGCTGTTAATTGACTCTGTAACCAGCCTTGGTGGCGTGCCCCTTTTCCTCGATGAATGGGGGGTAGATGCTGCTTACAGTGGCACCCAGAAGTGTTTGAGTTGCCCGCCAGGACTCTCGCCGTTCACCCTCGGGCCCCGTGCTGTCAAAAAGCTGCAGAACAGAAAATCAAAGGTCCCCAACTGGTACCTTGACATGTCGCTGGTATCCAAGTATTGGGGCGATAGCCGTACGTACCACCATACAGCACCAATCAACATGAACTACGGCTTTCGTGAAGCCTTACGATTGATCACGGAAGAGAGCCTCGAAGCCCGTTGGGCGCGCCACCAGCAGAATGCTGAACGCTTCTGGCAAGGGCTGGAAGCCATGGGGATGTCTTGCCACGTAGACCACGAAATCCGCCTGCCGAGCCTTACAACAGTCCGTGTACCGGATGGTGTGGACGCCAAGGCAATTGCCAGAAAGCTGCTTCTTGAGCAAAACATCGAAATTGCTGGCGGACTCGGCCAGCTTGCCGGCAAGGTGTGGCGCGTTGGGCTTATGGGATACAACAGCCGGCCTGATAATGTTGATCGTCTGCTTGCAGCACTGGCGCGGGCATTGAATAGGTAACCTGTCCGCCTTTCCCGCTCTGTGTCAACCCCTGAACCCTCGTAAGCCATGCAGCAACCTCCCTCTTCGTTGCCAGATTTCCTGGCTGATCTGCGTAAACAGGTCAACGGTGCCCTTCGCACCGATACGTATAGCAAAGTGTTGTACAGTACGGATGCCAGCATCTACCAGGTGATGCCGCACGGTGTGCTGGTGCCCGAGCATGTTGAGCACGTACATGCTGCAGTGGAGCTTGCTGCCAAATACGACATCCCGTTGTTGCCGCGGACGGCCGGCAGCAGCCTCGCCGGCCAGGCGGTCAACGAGGCAGTTGTCATCGACTTCTCCAAACACATCAACAACATCGTTGAAGTGAATGAAGAAGAGCAATGGGTACAAGTGCAACCCGGGATTGTGCTGGATGAACTGAACATCCATCTTCAGCAGTATGGTTTGCAGTTTGGCCCTGACCCGGCAAGTAGCAACCGGGCCGCCATGGGTGGGATTGTCTCGAACAACTCGACGGGCAGTCACTCCATCATGTACGGCATGACCACCGATCATGTGATGGCGATGGATGTGATTTTGGCGGACGGTGCCCAGGCGCACTTTGGTCCGCTCTCTGATGCTGAACTCCAGCAGCGATGTGAGCGATCCGGACTTGAAGGCAAGATCTATCAGCAGATGACGGCGATGGTGGCTGACCCCGCCAACGAAGAAATCATCCGTACCGGCACACCAAGGCACTGGCGCCGTTGTGGGGGCTACAACCTCGATCGCCTCATTCAGGGCGGGGTATCGTTCAAATACCCGCAGCGCGATGATCGATTTAATCTGGCCAAAGTTGTCTCCGGTGCTGAGGGTACCTTTGCAGTGATGACAGGCATCAAGTTGAATGTGGTGCGGAAGCCAACAAAAACAGCGCTGGCTATTGTGCACTTCGACAAATTATTCGAGGCGTTGCAAGCCGTGCCTGTAATTCTTGAAGTTGATCCTTCAGCTATTGAACTGCTAGACAACCTGGGGCTCACCCTGTGCAGGGAAGTGCCGGATTATGCGCGCTTGCTAGATTCCTTTATCGAAGGGTCCCCCAATAGCGTGTTAATCACTGAGTTTTATGGGGAAAGTGAGGCAGAACTCAAGTCAAAGATCGACCGGCTGAAAACGCACCTGAAGCAGCAAGGGGTGCCGAGCGGCGCTGTTGTGTCTGCGTTTGATGCTGACCATCAGGCCAAGGTCTGGAAGGTACGCAAAGTTGGTCTTGGATTGTTGATGAGCATCAAGGGCGACCATAAACCGATTCCTTTTATCGAGGACGCGGCTGTGCCCGTTGAACACCTGGCGGAGTACGTCACAAAAGTTGAGCAGTTTTGCAATGACCGCGGTACCGACGTTGCGTATTACGCGCACGCCAGCGCCGGTTGCGTGCACATCCGCCCCCTCATCAACACAAAAGAAGCAGCCGAAGTATCAAAGCTCCCTGAGATCACTTCTTTTTCGGTTGATTTGCTGAAAGGGTACGGCGGGTCGTTGTCGAGTGAGCACGGCGACGGTCGCGCGCGAAGTGGATTTAATGCGCAATTCTTTGGTCCTGAGCTGTACGGCCTGTACAAGCAAGCCAAAGATATCTTTGATCCCAAAGGTATTCTGAACCCAGGCAATGTGGTCAACGCCGGCCCAATGACCGAAAAGCTGCGGTATGGCGCCGGTTATGGAGTGATGAGCATCAAGGACCACATTGATTTCAAAGCAGACCAGGGATTCCATCGGGCGGTTGAGATGTGCAACGGCGCCGGCATCTGTCGGAAGCGTACAACCGGGACCATGTGCCCCAGCTTTATGGCTACCCGCGAAGAAGAGCACAGCACCCGCGGCCGGGCAAATGCGCTGCGTGCAGCCCTCTCGGGTAACCTGCCTAACAAGGAACTGACGAGCAAGCGGATGTATGAGGTGATGGACCTGTGTATTGAGTGCAAAGCGTGTAAGGCAGAGTGCCCGTCGTCAGTCGACATGGCCAAAATCAAGTTTGAGTTCCTCGCGCAATACCACGAGGCCAACGGGACCCCCTTCCGCACACGACTCTTTGGCAATATTGCCGGCCTAACCCGTTTAACCAGTGGATTGCTTGCCCCAATTGCCAACTTCACCACCCGGTTAGGGCCCGTACGGTGGGTGATGGACAAAGTGCTCGGGATCAGTCGTCGTAGAACGCTGCCAGCTTTTGCACGGCATTCGTTTGTTAACTGGTTCGAAAAACGCGGTGAGCAGCCGCCAGCAATCGATAAAGTGGTGTTGTTCAACGACACGTTTAACACCTACAACAGTCCAGAAGTAGCCATTGCTGCGACAGAGGTACTCGAAGCGGCCGGCCTTCAGGTCATTTTGCCCGGACACCGGTGTTGCGGCCGGCCTATGATTTCCAAAGGGCTGGTTGAAGAAGCCCGGAAAGCGGCTGCGGATACTGTTTCGAAGCTGGAGCCTTACGCGCGCGCTGGCATTCCAATTGTTGGACTTGAGCCCAGTTGCCTGCTTTCTTTGCGTGATGAGTATTTACACTTGTTGCCAGATAACCCGGCAGCGCAGCTGGTTGCAAGCCAGGCTGTGATGTTCGAAGAGTTCATCGCCAGCCTCGCTGATGCCGGCAAACTTGCTTTGCAGTTCAAAGAGAAAAAGCAGCGCTTGCTATTGCACGGCCACTGCCACCAGAAAGCCCTTGTGGGCACTACGCCGAGTAAACAGATGCTATCATTGCCGGATGGCTATACCGTCGAAGAAGTGGATTCGGGATGCTGCGGGATGGCGGGCTCTTTTGGCTACGAAAAAGAGCATTACGATATATCGATGACCATGGCAGAGCGCCGGCTGCTACCCGCTGTACGCAGCGAAAAAGAGGATACCGTACTGGTTGCAGCCGGATTTAGCTGCCGGCACCAGATCAAAGACGGTACGGGGAGGGTTGCTTTACACCCCGCTGAAGTGATAAGAAATGCCCTAAAATAATACACAATCGATCTACATAAGCAGACGCTTAGATTATCCAAAAGCGCATATTTTTGAAATACGCGTTCCATATCATGGTCCTGTACTTGTGAGATCCGACAAGCGTACCCTCCGTTTTCCTGATCGACTAACCGCGATAGCTTGTCTGTTCCCTCCTGAATTTTACAGTACAACCACTCTTTGTAAAGCAGACCCGCGCTTGACCTCCCTTTCGTTCAGCTTCCCTTTTTTCCAAGTGGGAAATGCAATACAAGTATTATTTAATCAGCGATTGGGCGAATCCGGCCAATCCGCTGATGACCGATTGGCCTGTAGAAGGCCGCGTAGAAGTGCCCAATTGGGACCCTGATCCTGTACAGGATGGTGGGATCCGTGGATATTTACACGAACCCGCAACGGCAGAGCAAACGACGTTACGCCTGGATGAATCGCCGGTAGAAACGAGTCTTGTACTTGCCCCTTCAAAATGGGTTGTACTGGGTTCGGATGAAATTGTACGGTTGGATGACCAGCGTGCAAAGTGTCCGTGGGGCATGGTGCTACATTGTGGCAATCGGCTGAGTGCATTGGCTTTTGTTGATATGCTGCGCACGCGCCAGATTAAGTACGAATATCTTGGCGACAAAGGCCATCGCAGTCACTTGTTTATTGCCAGACCTGGGATTTCACTGACAACTTGCGCAGATGCACTCGTCATTGGCGGTCGAAAAACGACCATCGAAGGAGGCGATCAAAGTACATTGGTTGGCGGCCGGCAGGCCCATATTTCTGGCGGCAATCGAACCATTGTATCTGGTGGCAAAGGAGCAAAAGTAGCCGTAGGTAACAAAGCCATTATTGCCGGCAATGACCACGTTGAAGCGGCCGCAGGGCACTCCTCAACGGTAATTGGCGGATACAAAGCGAATGTGAATGCCGGGACGTTGTCCACAGTAGTTGGGGGATACAAATCAACTGTTTCTGGTGGTTATGGCGCTACCGTAGTTGGCGGAGAGCAGGCAGTTGTGGAAGGGGGAGACTATGCAACTGTCATTGGAGGAGATCGGTCACTGGTGCGGGGTGGAAAGTATGCCCAGGTATTTGGAGGGGTGGATGCTGTTGTGTGTGGCGGTGTGGATGCGACGCTGCGGTTGGCTTATATCAACGAGGAAGGTGATAAGGAAACCTCAACAGCCTATGTTGGACGTTATGGCATTCAGCCTGACGTGTGGTACATGTTTAACGGAACAGACTGGTGTCCGGCGGAAGTGCACGAATCTTGATGTGGTGCCCGGCAAGCCTGAAATTATACGGCGTCTAATACCCTGATATGCTGACACTGCGTTTTATGCTGGACTTGCTGTAAAGGAAGGGGTGCGTGTAGCTCTACACGGAAGGTAGGCGTATCGTTTGCGTTTTTGATAACGGCACTGCTGTTCACTGCAATCAGCCGTGTCAATAGAAACACAAACAGGAAGATGCAGAGAAACAGGATAAAGATGAAATAGCGAAAGGCAGGAGTTGAATTCCCTTTGCGTTCAATGGCCATACGGATCTTGTTTAGCAGCTGGCAAAGTATCAGCAGGCGGGGTATTGCCGGCTGAACCGTGGGAGGCCAAGGGGCTAAAACATATGCTCAAAGACGGGGGCTGCAACAAGCATTGTTGCGCCTTAACGTTAAGCAATAAAAGTGTTCAATGTGACACAAAACCCTTGAGACTTTGTATCTGAACAACCACCGGGGACATTGTATAAATCATGCCACAGCCAGGCCGCGGCAGACAAAGAGAGGATTTAAATTTAAGAATGGATTGCCAGCCGGGCAAATCGGTACGTGGGTATTAGTAGGGCTGGTACGAAAGGGTGGGGTATAGCGATAAAATCATCGCTAATTGTGCAAGTAGCCGGTTTTGTGGATTTCAAAATTCATGAGATGCCGTAAAAAACAACTGATTTCTGGTTCAGAGAAGAAGAAGTTTTAATTTAATTATGACGCCGTGGTCGTCATTTTACGCATTCAGCGCGTCATATTGTTGTCGCGCAGCATAAACTGATTTCATGTTGACTTCTTGCCAGGTATCGAGGTTTTTGAAAATATCGATGAGTGTTTCTGTGAGTTCAGTCTTCGAATAATATACTTTGACAGGACTGGTGAAAGTAACCTGACGCATAAGAAGTCCGTCACGTTCTAACTCACGCAACGCTTTTGTCAACATCCGTGAGGAAATCTGTGGTAAGAGCCGGCGGATCTCATTAAATCGTTTTGGTGCATCCACAAGATGCCAAAGGATACTGGTTTTCCATCGCCCATTGAATAAATCCACCGCAGATGCTATCGGGCATCTCATCCCATCTTCCTTAACTGTTTTCATTTTTTTCAGCTTACACAATTGTGACCTGATTACGCGTTGACAACCTGGTTACAGGCGAGACTCTTGAATAAAGTTGCTTTATAAAATATACTTAGTTATTAGATAAAACCTACAGGAGACATGAGCAACATACTAAGCCTTACTGTACGTTCCGGCGAGAAGCCAGAGACTACCAGCAGATTGCCGCATTCTCAATTAACCCAACATGGTCCTGACCATATCATTGAAAAGCTGCATGCGTGGTGTTTTTCATTGTCCGGTGTTGCAAATGAGCCTAGCGGCATCTCTGTACCAGGCGCGCGTGCCTTGATTCTGCATGACAGCATTAATTGCAATCATGAGGCATTTATGATAGGTCGAGAATTTGCGCATATACATCCCCATCCTGATAACGGTAGCATGCATGTTAAGCTACCGCGTGAAGATGCTTTGCAAGTGACTGAAAAAGGTTGGGGGGAAGATCATTATCTGGTAACACAGGGGCACTATCCTATCGGATTAGTGATGGTGTTTTCCCCACGCGATGTGGACGAATTGGAGATAGTAAAAGCTATTGTTAAGAAATCCTACGAGTATGCGACGGGACAATCTCTACCAGCAATGAATTAATGAGTCACTTCAGAAAGATCAGGTTTTGTTCACCCGCTGCTACGTTTGGGGAAATCAACGCCTGCGCCGTGCCTGAATGCCCCCCTCCAGGTATTGGTAGAGAAAACCTCCTCTGCACTTTGTTTGGGACGCATGACAAATCCATGCGTCCCAAACAAGTATGACTTATCTGCAATCAGGCAGAAGTAAGGATCGTGTTTGTGGTCTTTTCAAGCGTAGGCAGATTAATCGCCGGGTGGTAAACACCAGTTTTGTCAAGTCCCTTGTACGCCCGCTTTGTGATACTCTGCAAATTTGGACGCTTCTCCGCCGGCCCTTCGCCTTTCCCAATGCCGCCACCAAATTCGATGATGAAATCCACCCCATCGTTGATGGCCCGCTCAATACTCCAGATCCATTTCACAGGATTGAAAAGCTGGAAAAAGAGGGCTGATTTGATGGAATCCGTGTTATCTGTGTGGTAATCGCCCGTGTAGTTGGACATTACCTTGCACGCCGGCGCATTAAAGGTAGCTGCATCAAGATCTGGCCGGAAAGCTTCTGCAGCTGTTACCATGAGGTAGGTGTGGAATGCCCCTTCCGTATTCAGCGGGATGCCGCGGTGTCCCAGCGTAGCAGCGTATTCTGCCATGGCGGCGAGGTCTTCTTCGGTACCTCCTACAACCGTCTGCTCTGGCAAATTACAGCCGCCGATACCGCAGTAATAGTTGTCAGCAAAAGGCCGCACGGTTTCCAAATCCGCTCTAAACGCCATCATTTTGCCGCGTCCAAAGGTGCCCATGAGTTCACCGCGTCGCTGTACAAGCCGTAAAGCCGTTTCAAAGCTCAATACACCGGACGCAACCAGCGCGGAGTATTCGCCCAGGCTGTGGCCGGCGGCATAAGCCGGCTTTATCTGGTTATCCGTGATCGATTTGAACGCTTCCAGGCAGGCAATACTGTGGGTGAGGAGTGCCGGCTGCGTGAAACGGGTTTTGTCAAGCTGTTCTGCAGGTCCCTCAAAAGACAATTTCTGGATATCAAATCCCAGGATGTCGTTTGCCTGCTCGTAGATTTCGCGAACAGGGGCAAAGGCTTCGTAAATATCGCTGCCCATGCCAACGTATTGGGAGCCCTGTCCGGGAAATATAAACATCGTCTGTTGGTCAGACATACTCATGCTATTCAGTGGGTTTATGAGACTCTCCGCTTGTGGGAGGGAAATTTGGCGTTAATATCAAACACCCAACAAGAAACTGTAACACATCAACGTTGGCGAAAAGCCGGCGCTCTGTGTACAGGTATCCTTGTCGGGTGCTTGGGACGCCCTAAGATAGGCATTCCTGTATTGGGTTGAAAATAGGCAGTGGGTTAAACGGGGTTTTGTCTATCTACATTCGCGTTGGACCTAAAAAAGTGCGAGGATTCCCACCAAATGTGTGGCGTTGTGTGGTGGAAGCTTTTATCGAAGCGTATTCCTGAACAAAGTCCAGTTTATAGACAGTTCAGGGTTACACTATTGGACCAGCTTGACGGCTGTCTGATGCACCACTTCTGCCATTTTGGGGCTTAGTGCGTTGGTTTCTTCGTAATGGTGGTCCCAATCGTGAGAGTCTAGATATGGGGTTGTGGGGTGCAGGTCAAAATTGAATGCCGGTATAATGTATCCCGTAAAGTCCTGCGTAACACCGAGGATCATGCGGACGCGCGTATCGAGCAAGTCCCGCAGGTACGGTGGCGCCGGCGCCTGGCTGAGGTCTTCGATACCTGTATTGTTGACCGACCAGAGGGCATCGAAGCCGCCCGGGGTTGCTGAGCCATCATACCCACCAATAGCCAGCTCAGGGTGTAACTCGCCGGGCACGGATAACATGGAAACGTCGCCTATCCGCAGATAAACCATTTCACTTTTTAGGTATGTGGCTGTCTCACCCGGTACTACGGCATCGCTTATGGCGGTGCCGGTTGCATCAAAAAGTTGGCGTTTGATGGTGCCAGCATTGAACAGTGCCTGAAACCCTGGGTGCTCCAGCGGAAGCAGTACAGCGGCCGACCGGTGTTCAATAGCAGGTACGTCTACTGTCTGGCCAGTTTCGAGGGCCTGTTCGGTTAAATCACTCAGGATGTTACCTAGGGCGCCGGCTTTTTCATACGAACATTGGCCACAGGCTTCAAACGTGCTGTCCTGATAGCTGAAAGCAATGTTGTTAGAGCCAATTTGTCCGCCCAGCGCACCCTGGAAAAATACTGGAACGGCATCCGGGTGGCGTGCTTTCTGCGCTTCGCGCCACGCCCCCACGTAGTCTGAACTTATGGAAACCCCATCAATCACTTGCTCTGGATGGCTTGCCCAATTGATTAGCGTGGACAGGACGTGGTTGTGGGAAACAGATTTGAACCTGATTACGGCCAACTGATCATCAATAATAACCGGATCACGCTGGTCTATCTGATAGGTATCTAGCCCTGTATTGAGCGTAGCTGATTCCATTGTAGCCAGCTGAAGGCTTGCAACAGCATTGACAAGTGCCTCAACAACTTTGTCGCGTACAAATGCCATGTATGTCTCATCAACGCCTGATTCAACAGTTGATGGGCCATATATGCCAACCGTGTCAGGACCTTCGTGGGTGTGCGAGGATCCCATGATTACCATATCCAGGCCGAGGCCCGGGTAATCCCTGTGTGATCGAATCAACTCTAGTTCGGTAAAGCTGTGCCCAAACGTATCGAGGCCGAACATGCCAATACGCTTCCCACCATATTCGAAAACTACAGCGTTTACATACAAGTCGTCCTGGATAGCAAGCGCCGGCCGGCGGACATCGTTGGCAATCCACAGCGGATCAAATCTGCCATTGCCATTGGCGTCGTCGTAGGGTTCATCGTCTTCCCATCGATTATTGCCATTGTAATCGAGATACGTCTCTCCCAATTCCGGTGTGATTACCAATTCTGAAGCACCTACACGCAGCATTTCCGATGAAGGCGCAGGATTGCAGCTTGAATTGGTCCCTACCATGATGAGGCAGAGCGTTAATAGGATGCGAGACTGAATGTTGCCCGAATAGGTCATGCTATTGCTTGATCATCAAAATAATCCCCAACGCGTGTCAACGAAGACGGATGTAAATGCGTATTTCGTAACATAACGAAGGGGATGCATGTGACCAAGCAAATTTTTTAGGGTTTTGAGTCAATCTCGTATAAATAGGTGATTTACGATCCCCCAAAAAGTCTTATCCTATTTGAAGCGACTTAGTCAATGATTTTGGCCCGCAATGCTTTTGCAACTGCATGCATGCCCGTATTGACGTCCAGCTTACTATAAATATGCTGGGTATGGCTATTAATTGTGTTGGGGCTGACAAAAAGAATGGCGGCTATTTCTTTTTGCGTATGGCCGTCTGCCATTTTGCCAAGTACTTCGAGTTCACGTTTGGTCAGAGAATAGTCGTTGTGGTATTTCATGGTCGTGTGACGATGGGTTTAAGAATCGGTCTGACCACGATATGAACATTATTAGGCGCGTATTTGCCGTAAAGTTAGCGATTTGCGAACTGTCGTAATTCGTGATGTTTTTGTCGGAAAGTGTCCACTAAACGCTGCATTGTGTGGTTGGATGTTTACAATTTGTGGTTAGAATCCCTTCGCTAAGCTGATAAACATGTCATTCTGACAGGCAAAAACAGTTGGTATGGTTTTTCCTCTGTATTCCATCACATACAATAATCACAACTGCAGCACAGGCTTTGCTGGCCAGATGCTGACCCAAAACAAATGATTGGAGACAGACAATTAGCCAAACTGGTTAAAGTTTTTACAGAAGCACCCTCGAGCAAGTACACACAGGAAGACATCGCTATCACATTCGGCGAAGCGCGCATCAAGTATGTGCCTGGGTTCGATGATTTTGATGCAACAGGTTTTGTCGATCGGGCGGTCTATGGAAAACTGATGCTGGATGCTGCCACGTTGGCTGCAGGTACGCTGATTGAGAAGAGTTTTGTTGTTAATGAGTCATTTAATCTGTATGCAATGAAGCCAAAGCGGGATGGCCAGTTGATTGCTGTTGCGCGCCTTGTACATGCGCAGCAGAACCGATATACGGTAGAAGTTCGTCTTCTCGACAAGGACGGGCATGCTGTTGCTTCTGGTCATGGTACGTTTGCATTGTCAAAACAGGGTGTTCGTGACATGGATGCTGCTGCAGTGGATCCTGCTTTGATGGATGATGAAGCCGCTACAGAAGGTGTTGCTTATGGTAGCCTGTGGCGTACACCTTTTGGGTATGTACACCAGAATTAGGTAGCATTAACGAATTGCCGGCCCTTATCTGCCTTAATGGTATCCCCACGGCTGGCGGCAGTACGCACGCAAGACACACATTGACCGCTGTTTGCACGTGGAGCAGACGCGTAATGATCTACCCACAAGATGGAGCGTGTTATGTCTTTGACGCAAGATAGCGTAACTGGTATGGAGTCTTTGGAAAATGATCGTGACTTGCTGGATGCCTATTCCTCCGCAGTCACAGCAGCGGTGCGCCGTGCAGGGCCTTCGGTTGTCAGTATTTCTGTAAAAACTGGAAAGTTCTGGCGCCCGGGAGGAAGCGGGTCCGGGTTTGTGTTTACGCCAGATGGATTTATCCTTACCAACAGTCATGTAGCCAGTGGTGCTGAGCAGATTGTTGTCAAGTTTGCAGATGGTCAGCAATTTGACGCTGAACTGGTTGGAGATGACCCGGATACCGATCTGGCGGTCTTGCGTATTCATGCGCCAGATCTGAAACACCTTGAACTCAGTGACTCAAATCAAATTCAGGTTGGACAGGTAGCCATCGCAATAGGTAATCCGTATGGTTTCCAGCATTCTGTAACTGCCGGCGTCGTAAGTGCCCTGGGGCGGTCGCTTCGCTCGCAATCCGGTCGCATGATTGATGATGTGATCCAAACCGATGCTGCCCTGAACCCAGGCAACTCGGGTGGGCCGCTGGTTGATTCGCGAGGCCGGGTAATCGGACTTAATACCGCCATGATTATGCCGGCACAAGGGATCGCTTTTGCCGTGGCTGTAAACACAGCCCGCTATATTGCCGGCAAATTGATCAAACATGGCCGGGTGCGGCGCGCCTCAATGGGAATTGCCGGACAAAATATCGATCTCCCGCAGCGTCTGCAGCGTAAATTTGAGCTGGCTGAATCGGGCGGGATATTGCTGGTAGATGTACTGGCCAATTCGCCGGCGCGCAAAGCCGGCCTCAGAAAAGGAGATGTGTTGATTGGTTTATCAGGCGAACGCATTGCCTCCATCGAAAACCTGCTCAAATTCATTACCGAAGATTCAATCGATCAGGTTATTTCTATGCGATTGATCCGGGATAACGAAGAGCTATTTACAACCTGTAGTCCGGAAGAAGCCCGGTAGCGCCGTTGCATTATTCAGGCTGCCTGGTTGAGCAACGTGGTGGACAGTGCGGTAAGGCACGTACTTGCTTTTGCCTGAATGGCCAGGCTGGCGTGTTTGTCGCCCCTGCTTTCTCCAAGGTTTACAATGGCAATGGGCTTTTGCTGCTTGTGTGCTTTTAGCACAAAGCGGTAACCCGAGTATACTGCAAGGGAAGATCCTACAACGAGCAGTGCCTCTGCTTCGTCGAGCATTTGCCACGCAGCATCTACGCGTGGGGCGGGCACATTTTCCCCAAAAAAGACGACGTTGGGTTTAAGAACACCCTCACATAGGGCGCAGGAAGGGACCCGGAAGAGCCGCGTTTGGTCAGGGTCAATTTCTGCATCGCCATCTGGCGCAAAATCCGAAGGTTTGCCTTCCCACGATGGGTTCAGGGAGGAGAGCCTATGCTGGAAAGTTTTGCGCTGCTCGATGTTCTGGCACTGCAAGCAGCAGACTTCTGAAAGGGTGCCGTGGAGTTCAATAACACGGTTGCTGCCGGCTTTATGGTGTAACCGGTCTACATTTTGGGTAATGATGCCATTGATAAGTCCGGCCTCTTCGAGTTGAGAGAGGGCTGTGTGTGCAGCGTTGGGTGCAGCATTGTCCACCCGGGTCCACCCGATGACACTGCGCCCCCAGTATCGCTTGCGGGCTTCAGGATCGGTTACAAACGCTTTGTATTGGATGGGATTACGCGTTTTGTGCCGGGTTTCAGGACCCCGGTAGTCGGGAATGCCTGATTCGGTGCTGCAGCCGGCACCCGTGAGGACCACCGTGCGTCTGCCTTGCATGATTTGTGCTAATCGCTGGATTTCCATGGTTAAGTCGGTAGACAGGAAGCTTAATAGCGCAGTCAGGGTGGCAGGATTAAACCCACGACCTCGTCATCCCGAACGACGCGTGCTACCGGGCTCTGCCACATCCCTATCAGGCAAATACGCCGTACATCTCTTCGATGGTCTCTGCGAACTCTTTTTCGATGACTTTACGCTTCAATTTCAACGTAGGCGTCATCATGCCGTTTTCCACTGTAAAAGGCTCCTTGACCAGCCGGAAGCCCCTGATTTTTTCGTGCGCCGCTGCTTTCCTGGAGTATGTTTTGAACTCCTTCTTGAACAGCTTCTGGATTTCTTCGTGCTCCAGCAGTTCAGAAGGTTTGTTGTAGGCTAGTTGATTGTCTTTGGCGTGCAGAATGAGCATGTCCATGTTTGGCACGACAAGGGCGGTTAGATACTCTCTTCCTTCTCCGATGATCATCACCTGGTCAATCAGGCCGGCTGTTGCAAACTGCTCTTCAATTGGGCCCGGATAGATGTTTTTCCCACCGCGCGAGACAATCATGTGTTTGATGCGGTCGGTGATCTGGAGGTAACCGTTCAGGAAGCGGCCTACATCGCCTGTATGGTACCATCCTTCGTCATCAATGGCTTCTTGCGTTGCCTGGTCATTTTTCCAGTAGCCTCGCATGATGTTTGGGCCGCGGGCTACAATTTCGCCGGGCTCTGTTGTCAGCTTAGACGGATAATCTTCGCCAGTCAGGTGCCCAATGATTTCTGTTTCTCCGAGTCGCTGAATCCCTACGGTTACGCCAGGCAGAACGTAGCCTACAGTGCCATAAAACGGATTGGCCAGGGGTGTAATGGTAAGCGCCGGCGAAGTTTCTGTAAGTCCATAACCTTCGATGATGGTGACACCAGCCGCCTGAAAAAACTCTCCGATGGCCTTGGGCAGTGCAGCACCGCCAGAAACGGCAAACCGCAATTGTCCGCCCAGCTTCTCATGGAGTTTGGCAAACACGAGCCTATGACTCAAGGCTTTTTTCATTTTCATGAATGGCCCGATTCGGCCGCGGTCCACCAGCGTAGTGGCTGCTTTTTTGCCCGTATCGATTGACCAGGAGAAAATTTTCTTTTTGATGGATGAGCCTTCTTCTACCGACTTCGCGATGATGTTGTACATCTTTTCGAATAGACGCGGCACGGAGATCATTACGGTTGGCTTTACTTCGCCGAGGTTTCTGCTAACCGCGTCAATGCTTTCTGCATACGTGATTTTTGCGCCGCAGGCCATTACCGCAGTGTAGCCGGCCGTGCGTTCAAATGAGTGGCACAGCGGAAGGAAAGAGAGGTGATGATCATCGGGGCCAAAAGGTACAACTTTGAGCGCAGACTTGGCATTGGAGCACAAGTTGTCATGGGTTAGCATAACACCTTTCGGATTGCCAGTTGTGCCACTGGTATAAATCAGCGCGCACAGATCGTCACTTTTAACTTCGTCGGCAAGCGGATAAAGCGATTCCTGGTTTTCTGCCCAGTACGCCTTCCCTTCAGCCATAACATCATCCCAGGCACGTACATAATCCGGGTGATCTCCGCGGAGTTCGCTCATCGTGATTATTTCAACCAGATCCGGACAGTTGTCAAAGATTTCTTTTGCTTTGCGCAGCTGAATACCTGTAGAGACCACAAAAATTTTGGCTCCCGAGTCTTTCATGATGTATTCCACCTGAGACGCCGGCAGCGATGTATACAGCGATACATTGACGCCGCCAATATGGTGCGTGCCCTGATCGGTATAGGCCCATTCAGGTCTGTTTTCAGAGAGGATCGCTACCCGGTCGCCGGCTCGAATGCCTTTTTTGTGCAGATAGCCGGCCATGCTATGCACCTCATCCTGAAAAGACTCCCAGGAAATATCGGTCCATTCTTTGGTTTTCTTGTCTTTATACCCCAGGGCAGCCCGCTGCTTTCCAGTATAATGCGTAGCAACGCGGCGAAACATCTGGGGAAGGGTATCAAAGTCTACAAGTGTTGGCATAGCAGGCAAGGAGTTTGAACGGACACGCCTAAAGGTCTTGCTTTATTAGCGAAAAATTACAGTGTAGCGGCCAGTACACTTCGCAAAACCGTTACTGGTTTTGAAAGGGTGAAAAAGCGCTTTGTTCTGTAGGGGTTTGCCAGGTGGATAAAAAGCAAACCAAACCCTGTCAAAAAGGATACTTATGGTCGATTTTTCAGTTTCCTAAGGTAAGCGCCTTGTTGTCGAATGGCAATTCGAATCTGCTTCAAAAGTGAGAAACAACGCCCTGTAATTGTACCGGGCGGGTAGCTTCAGGCTGCCATTGATTCCAGTACTTCTTCTGAAATCGGGTTAGGTGGTAGTTTGCTGTCAATTCCAATTACCTTGTCTATCGACGCAAATCCGTCCTGACGTAAGAGGCGTACGAGGCCTTTTTTGATTCTTTTGACAACGCCAGGGCCACGATAGACAAGCCCGGTATACAGCTGTACAAGCGATGCGCCGGCACGCAAGTTGGCATAAGCTGTTTCAGCAGAGTCAATGCCGCCTACAGCTATGATGGGAATATCGCCACCGGTTTTTTCGTGGAGGTATTTTATCAGCCGTGTTGTACGATGGGTAAGCGGTGCCCCACTCAAACCACCATTTCCAATTTTGCGCAGGGCTTCGGGTGCGGTGCTCAGGTTTTCGCGGTCGGGGGCCGTGTTGGTTGCAATAAGGCCCTGCACGCCATACTTGAGTGCAATCGCGACGATCTCTTCGATGGCGCTATCAAATACAACGTATTGCGAGAATGTGGGGGAAAGCTTAATCAGGATCGGTACGTCGAGTCCCATGTCGTCTCGGTCGGCCATAATGGCTTCGAGCAAGGACTGCAGAGAAGAAGGCTCTTCGAACGTTTTGCCCTCTGTTGTATTGGGGCAAGAAATATTCAGGACCACATAGCTCGCCATCGACGCCATAAGACGGAATGTATGCCTGAAATCGAGAAGTGCGCCGTTTCCTACAATCGAGGGGTCATGGGTTTTGGCGATGTTGATGCCCATTGGAGGGAGTTGGTCGAGGGACAGGCGCTTCAGGCGCCGGCTGATTTCCTCAGCCCCCTCGTTGTTTAATCCCATGCGGTTGATTAGTGCACGATCTGCCGGCAACCGGAATGCCCGGGGTTTTGCGTTGCCAGCAGTTGCCCTTGCACTGACAGAACCAACTTCACAAAAGCCAAAACCAGTTTTCGACCAGAAGCGGACCAAAACGCCGTTTTTGTCAAATCCGGCTGCAAGTCCCACGGGGTTTTCAAAAGTCTTCCCCCAGATGGTTTGCCGCAGCATGGGATGCTCAAAAGAGAACATGGGCTGGACAATCGAGGGAGAAATTCCCTGCACAAGGCGCGCAGCACTCATCGCAACGTTGTGCGCGCGTTCTGCGTCCAGTCTGAACAATAATGGCCGGAAAAAGGCGTACATCTACACAAAATTTCTGAAAGTGACAGATACAGAGCGTTATCAGGAAAAGAAATCCATCTCAGGGTATACGCGGGCAGTTGGGGCCTGTGTCAAATACAGTGTGAGGAATCCTGTAATTCAACAGGCCGGCCTTGCGTGCGGGCTGGGTCTGCACACCTCGGCAGACAGGGATTACTGATAATTCAATTAGAATAACTGATGGGGGATGGACTTGTCAAACGAGGAGCTGATTTCTCTGATAAAGTCTCCACGAAAAAACCCTCGTGCGTAATTACACGAGGGTCCGTTTCGAGAAAATTAATCTGTTTGTCTTTAGCTGATGGCTTGGTTACCAGCCGGGAATAAGCTGGAATCCGATATGGGCACCTTTGTCGGGCCGCTGGAACGGATAAGCATAGAACAGCTCAAGAATGGTATAGCCAAACAGGTTGAAGCGTGTAGATACACCGGTACTGAATACGGGCACCTGCTCTGCTATAAGTGCCGTTGCTACGGTGCCATCTTCAAAAGTAACCTGCTCTTCCCGAATACCATCGCGATCAAATTTGAGGAGGCTGAAGAAGTCATCCCCATCATCCCAGGCAAGGCCGGCGTCAAAGAACAGGTTGATTTCGGTTGGGAGGTACGGGAAATTGATCAACCCAAATCCGCTTGCACCAAAGAGCGG
>JBCCIM010000127.1 GCA_039111535.1 Bacteroidota bacterium
AAAGAATTGTGCGAGAAGGGTATGAAAACCCTTGTGTTGGAGCGGGGCAGGAATGTGGAGCATGGTACCGATTACGTCACAGAGCATAAGCCGCCCTGGGAATACCCATTGCGTGGTCAGGTGGCTCCTGCAGAAGCAAGCAGTGAGCATGAAGTGCAACGCGAGTGTTATGCGTTTAATGAAACCACAAAACACTTTTTTATTAACGACCGCCAAAATCCGTACATCCAGGATAAACCATTTCACTGGATTCGCGGCAACCATGTCGGCGGCCGCTCGCTGATGTGGGGCCGGCAGTGTTACCGCTGGAGCGACCTTGATTTTCAGGCCAATGCAAAAGAGGACATCGGTGTCCCTTGGCCCATCGGATATGATGACATTGCGCCGTGGTACGACTATGTAGAGACGTTTGCAGGAATAAGCGGGGAAGCACTTGGATTACCCTATCTGCCCGACAGTGTATTTCAGAAGCCAATGGCGTTGAGTGCTGGTGAGCAAGTGTTGAAGGCGGGCATTGAGTCTGCCTTCCCCGGGCGTGTGCTAACTGTTGGTCGTGTTGCTGTGCTTACAGAAGCCCTCAACGGACGAGCGGCCTGCCACTATTGTGGTCCATGCCAGCGTGGGTGCTCGACGGGGTCCTACTTCAGCAGCCAGAGCGCTACGCTGCCGGCGGCTGTGGCTACAGGAAACATGACACTGCGCCCGGATAGCCACGTGCACAGCGTGATTTACGACGAGGCCACAGGTCGTGCAACAGGCGTACGGGTTGTTGATGCGCATACCAAAGAAATGGTAGAATACGAAGCTAGCGTGGTTTTCCTTTGCGCCTCAACCCTTGGATCAACGCAGATTATGTTGAATTCCAAATCTGCCAGCTTCCCGGATGGAATTGCCAACTCCAGCGGTGCGCTCGGCCATTACCTGATGGACCACCATTACCAGGTATCTGGCCGTGGACGCATTGAAGGCCTGGAAGATAAATATCACTATGGCAACCGGCCGAATGGCTTCTACATTCCGCGCTTCAGAAACCTGGATGAAGCAACCAAACGCGATGATTATGTGCGTGGATACGGCATTCAGGGCAGCGTGCATCGGGGTAACTGGGGGCGTGGATATGGCGAGCGTGGCTTTGGCGCTGAATTCAAAGAATCACTCCGTACCCCAGGGCCGTGGGCGCTGTCGTTGAATGTGTTTGGCGAAACCCTGCCTGACTACGCGAACCGAGTGTGGCTCGATCCGGATCAGACGGATGCATGGGGGATTCCGCTCCTGCATATCGACTGTGAATGGAAGGAAAACGAACTTGCGATGCGCAAAGACATGGAGGCTGGCACCGAAGAAATGCTGCTGGCAGCCGGCGTGAAAGATGTTAGCGTTGTCGACCGCTTTATGACAGAAGGATATGGTGTGCCAGGACTTGGGATCCATGAAATGGGCACTGCCCGCATGGGAGATGACCCAAATACTTCGGTGCTCAATGGCTGGAATCAGGCCCACGACGTACCCAATCTCTTTGTGACAGATGGTGCATGTATGACGTCTTCTGCCTGCCAGAATCCATCCATCACCTATATGGCGCTCACAGCGCGGGCTGTGGACTACGCTGCCGGCGAAATGAAAAAAGGTAACCTCTAGGCTATTGTTATATTTCTCCCCCAAATACAATGATTAAAAACGTCAACATTGCACAGGAAGCTGAAGAGTACGATGCCATTGTAGTAGGCTCCGGGGTATCTGGAGGGTGGGCAGCGAAAGAGCTTTGTGAGAAAGGGCTCAAAACGCTGGTGCTCGAAAGGGGCCGGCCGATTGAACATGGCACCGACTACATCACGGAGCACAAGGCACCCTGGCAGTTTTCGTTCAGAGGTGGTGCAATGGGACGGGCGGTGAGAGAGAAAAACCCTGTCCTGGCACGCGACCCAGGCAACTTTAACGAAACGTCTGCGCACTTTTATGCCAAAGACGAAGACCAGCCATATCTCGAAGATGCGCCGTTTACATGGCTTCGTGGGGATCAGGTAGGTGGCCGTTCGCTGATCTGGGGCCGGCAGTGTTATCGTTGGAGTGACATCGATTTTGCAGCAAATAAAGTAGACGGACACGGTGTCGATTGGCCAATCCGCTACAACGACATTGCGCCATGGTATGACTATGTTGAAGACTACGTGGGCATCTGCGGCGAAGCCCTTGGGTTGCCGCAGCTCCCAGACGGCAAATTTTTGAAGCCGATGGAGTTGAACGTAGTCGAAAAACATACCCGCGCTGCGATCGAGCAGAATTTCCCCGGTCGTACGATGACCATTGGCCGTGCGGCAATCCTCACAGAGGCACGCAACGGGCGAGCTGCCTGCCATTATTGCGGTCCTTGCCATAGAGGATGCTCAACGTCATCCTACTTTAGCAGCAACACCGTTACTTTGCCGGCTGCCTTTGCAACAGGCAACCTTACGTTAAGGCCACACAGCATTGCACATTCCGTCATTTACGACGAAAACCAGGATAAAGCTCTTGGCGTGCGGGTTATCGATGCTGAGACCAAAGAGGTGATTGAGTTTAGAGGCAAAATCATTTTCATGTGTGCCTCAACCATTGGCAGTACGCAGGTGATGCTCAATTCCAAGTCCAATCGCTTCCCGGATGGTATCGCAAATTCGAGCGGGGCATTGGGCAAATACCTGATGGACCATCACTTCCTTGTAGGCGCTACAGGTGATATGCTGGGCTTTGAAGACAAATACTACTACGGCAATCGGCCCAACGGTGCGTATGTGCCGCGATTCCGTAACATCAGTCCGGAAACTAAGCATCCCGATTTTGTTCGTGGCTATGGTTTCCAGGGCAGCGCCCGGCGCTCAAGCTGGCAGCGCGGTAACGGCATGCGTGGCTTTGGCAAGTCCTTTAAAGAATCACTGCGCAATCCCGGCCCGTGGTCGTGGTGGCTTGGTGCCTGGGGTGAGGCGTTGCCGCGCGAAGATAATTACATGGTGCTCGATAGCAATGAAGTGGATCAGTGGGGAATGCCGTTGGTGCGGATTAATTGTACATGGGGTGACAACGAGTTTGCCATGCGCAAAGACATGGGGGAAACGGCTGCTGAAATGCTGGAAGCTGCCGGCGCCACCAATGTGCAGATTTTCGACGCGTACGAAGATACCAAAGACGAACAGGGCATCGGCGCAGCGCCTGGGCTTTGTATCCATGAAATGGGCACTGCCCGCATGGGCCGTGATCCCCAAACCTCTGTCCTCAATGCCCACAACCAGGCGCACGACGTGTCAAACCTGTTTGTAACGGATGGCTCTGCCATGGCTTCTTCTGCTTGCCAGAACCCTTCGATAACCTACATGGCACTTACAGCGCGGGCAGTTGACTATGCCGTAGAGGAGATGAAAAAGAATAACTTGTAGGGAGAGGATTGACTTGTGATGCTCCTGCTTAGGATTGTGGCGGGCTTCTTCCCCTACACGTCATGCCGACTTGATTCGGTATCCAGAGAACGATTAGGAAAATTGCCCTTTTTAAAGATTTCTGGATCCCGAATCAAGTTTAGTATGACGGTGTGCTGATGTCGCGTGAACTGCGTTAAACTCCGTAATCTGCGTCCACAGCTGGCAAACGCTTGAGAAAAGCGCCTGCCTCGCAATGTTATGTATTTGGAATACCTGGCGATTATAGCGCCGGCATCAGATCCACGTAAACACAGGCAACACTGCCCGACCTGTCCAGGAT
This sequence comes from Bacteroidota bacterium, assembly GCA_039111535.1. Taxonomy (NCBI): domain Bacteria; kingdom Pseudomonadati; phylum Bacteroidota; species Bacteroidota bacterium. Next base: position 3,733 of record JBCCIM010000127.1, read on the forward strand.
TTTACTGCTAGAAGTAGCATCCAGGTACAACCCTTCCGTCTCTGCTCGTTGTCCATCTTTATAAACGAGTGTGATTTTTGCGGCTGTTGCCTTGCGGTAAATAAACGGCACCTGGCAGTATGTAAAAGCCAACGTGTTTTCAGGTAAGGAGATGGTTTGTTGCGCACCGTTGATGTCAACGTAAGAGAAAGCGCCAGGCGCCCCCTGAAACTCTTCCGCACGCAACAGTACAGGTTGGATTTCGAGCGCACCGTTTTGCACAACCACACCCAGTTCTCCCCAACGAGAAATGATGTCTTCTTTTACCTGTCCCGTCATGCCGGGTTGCCGCGCCCCGGCATGTGCAGGGGTGTGTGAGTACGGATCAAACGGGAAAGCGCCGTAGACATTGGGCGGCTTGTTGAGGCCAATGCCGGCCCGGATGTCATAATAATACTCGACAATTTTGCCCAGCGTCGCTATGTCTTCGCCGGCTGCAACAAGCGTGAAATAGGCTTCATTGATGGCCAGCACGAGCTTTGATACCATGTGCCAGTAAATACTGCCCAGTCCCTCATACCCAAAGAAATTTCCCGAGCGGCCGGTGTATTCTTTGTGGTTGAAAACTGTTGCGTAGACGTCCAAGATGTCCTGCTTTTCGTCGGCAACTTCTTGCCCATAGCCTGCGGAGGCCAGCGCCTCCAGCGTGGCTGCAACGGCATCGCGGTCGCGCATCTGTCCGTTGAAGCGGTAGTTCTTTTGGCTATCCTGAATAACCAGCGCCGTGTTGTTCTCAGCGGTGAGTTTGCGAAGCAGGGGAGAACGCTGAATAACCTCCGTTGGGATCAGGTTCTTCTCGGTAAATCGAGGCAACGACCTGTCGGGGTAGAGGATGTAGCTGTTTTGATCTTCCCGGTAGAGGGCGCTTGCTTTCAACGCTGCAAGAACTTCAACCACTTGCTGTCCGGATAGTAACCCGGCACTCAGCACGGCTACCTGACCTTCCAGCATTTCATACAGGTGAGATACAGCAACGCCATCTTCTTGCACCTGCATCAAGTTGTAGGCATGAAATAGTTTGTCCGATCGCTGGTTGGCCCAAAGGGTATGGTCGATGTAAGCGAGGGTTTGCTCGAAGAAAGCACTGATTTTTTTGGCAGAGACCGTTTCTTTCCTGCCAGAAAAACCATCTTGATAAACCGAAGCGCGGTACGTGCTGCCGGCTCTCCCAAGGGCGTCGAGGATTTGCTTTCGCTCCTGATTGGTTAGCACGCCCTGGAGCAGGTCGAGATTTTTGTCGAGGATGCCGGCAATGCGTGACCATAGAGTTGCGACTTCCTCTGACAGTTGAATGTCTGTCTCGCCCAGTGCATCAAACAGCGCTGCCGCAAAACTGTTGAAGCGGCGCAAGTAGCACAACGTGACCATCGATACGCCATACCCGACCAGCGCATTGTTTGCATCATTCCATTCCGGCCGCTGCGTGTTCAGCCAAATGCCGGCACCCGGTATGAAATTGGACAGCTTGGTTAAGACGGTAACCAGCAGCTTCTCGGTAAGGTTAACCTGGTAGACCTGGCCATCAGCCTGTAAAACCAACTTGCCATCTGCCCCAAGTTTTGCAACCCGTTGCGCAATCCGTGCCTCTTCCGCTTCGTCATACAAAATGGTATTGTGCGGATCTTCAAGAAGATCTGCGTAACCTTTGATACGGTAAGGCACATTGGCATACGCAAACACGTCGCGTGTCAGCAATTGTGCGAGTTCGTTCGGATGGTGCGCGCGAGATATCTCGAGCAATTTCAACAGGTAGATAATCTGGTGGTCTCCCCAATACCCGATGTACGACCACGGGTCGTGGGGATCCATGATTTCCCAGTCGATGCCATCCTGCGTGATCCGGTAGGGGTTGTAGCCGTCTACTGTGGAGGCGTTTACAAATTTGCTGATGATGCTTTCGGTAAACGCAGGGTAGGAGAGGCAGAGGGCTTCCCAGTTTTGGAAGATGTCCCGCCAGTTGCCCTGGTAGCTGCGTCTGGTTGATCCGTCAGCGTGGCGCAGGTCGATAGAGAACCTGTTCCAGGGCCGGCTCGGGTCGCCGTGCCGCCGGCTGAAAATGAGGGGCAGGTACTCAAAACATAGCCGCTCAAGCTGTCGGTCGGGTTGATCAGCCGCGCGCGCGAGCAGGGCGGTTACGGATACCTCTGCCGGTAGCGCATCAAAGAAGGCTTGATGCCGCTCATGTACGGGGCGGTTGAAGCGGGCGATGGTGTCTATGAGGTCTGCACGCGAAATCCAGAGATTTTTGTCGAATACGCCACCGCGCATGATGTTAAACAACACATTTGCGTAATGCCGCGTGGTTGTCATCAGGTCGGCTGTCGACTGCATGCCATCTGCGCTTGCGACGAGCCGTTTGAGTTGTGTAGTGCCGTCAGCAACGTCTGCCTCGATGTCGGTGCGAAGGTCATTGCCCGTAGCCAGTAAGTCGATCAGGGCAGCTACCTGTTCGGGGCCCTGGTTGATTTCTGCCACGATGTACCATTGCGCGTTTGCACCAGGTTGGAGGGATAAATTGGTCTGAACAAAATAGCCGCCGCGTGCTGCACGGATGTCGCGTTCTGTGCTCACAGCTTTGCCTCGCCTGAAGGCATCCAGTTGTCGCATGGATACCAGGTGGGCCTCCGGTTTGAGGCCGGCGCACCACACGGTGGTTGCGTTAAGCGATTCACTGGGAATAGGCTTGTCGACTACCAGCGAACTGAGGGCAAAGATGCCTAGCCCGGTGGAGCCATCCAGTTCGCTTTTTTTGTAGGCATCAAGCAAGTTGCTACGCTCCGTTTGCATGCCCAGTTCGATACCACAATGCAGCAAGTTCTGAATGCCGTCCAGTACCTCAACTGTCACAGGCGTATCTCCGGTACATGTAATCTGGCTATGTTTGATAAAGCCAAACTGTTCGCCTGTGCACCAGGTGTAGGTAAAGCGTACACCCAGATCTTCGTTGGTGGCTTCAAATCGGATTTTGTCGCCATAAACGCTTTTATACAGGCTGCTGGTACAGTTGTAAACACCCTGGTATCGTCGGGAGAAAGGCTCCCATAGGTGCGTTTTACCTGCTCGCTTGATCAGCAACAGGGTTTTGCTCCCTGTTTGATCTGCGCCATCATGGATACGATCAACCGTGTAGTAGGGGAACAGGGCATGATCCGGGTTCTGCCGGCCGGCTGTAAGGCTGCCGAGGCTAGAGACAAACATCCAATGATCCGAGTCGCTCACGATCGACATAAAAAACGGCGGCATCTGATCGTAATGCTGGATCTGGTAGTACATCTCACCGTCGATCTCAACAAATTGCCCTGCAACACGGGTCTCCGAATCCCTGCCCGGGGAGGTACCTATATAAATAGTTGATGTCATGTTCAAACAGCTTCGTTCTCTTCAGGCGCTTAGACAATCAACATGAACATCCATACCTCTGTCCTTACCAATTGTCCACGTACCTTAGGCATTTACATAAAAGGGAATGTTGGCGTGTGCCGCATGCCCCTGTCCGTCGTAGATATAGATAAATAACCTGTATGCACCCGGTGCAGTTGGTGCGGTAACGGACACCGTGGCAGCAGACGGATCGTCAATCAGGCCGTTGTAAAGTTCTGGTACGTATTCGTCGTCACCGCCTTCGCTTTGCGCCTGGCTTTCTGCCCTGATTTCCCACACATAGGTCAACGCATCATTATCTGGATCGGTGGATTGTACAGCGGCCTCATAAGCCTCGCCGGCATCCAGATACACCCCATCATACGCGGTCTTGCCATCCAGTGTCGCTGATTCGAGGCGAGGAGAGCGGTTTTCAGGCCATTCACCTTTCCATGCGTAGTGCATGACGTCAACAGCTTCTGTCTTTTCTCCGGTCGGTAAAAACATGCCATACCAGGTTGGGGTGCGCTCCTGTTTTTGACCCCACAGGAAGACATAGGAACCGACACACAATTCTTTTTGGCTTTCGATGGCGACATTGTACCGTTCCATGTACAAATCAGCTTTTGTAGAACTGTGTGTTTCGATTGGAGCATCCCAGGGTGTTTTGTTGACTTCCCAGTGGCCGGTTGCCCCCCATTCGGTGACCATGTACGGGCCTTCCCAGCCCATTTCTGCCAAGTAAGTTGGCAGGTTGATGATGTCGGCGTACATCTGGATACTAACCAGATCAAGGTCGGGCGCCCGGGCTTTGACTTCAGCAGCGAGGTTTGGATTGATGCCGGCCAGCGTGGTTGTTGTAAGGTGGTGCGGGTCGATTTCATGGATCATCTCCGAAATCTCATTCACTGCATCCCACACTTTGGGGTTGGTGGCACCATGATTCAACTCATTGCCAATGCTCCAGATCATCAGGGCAGGGTGGTCCTTGTACTGCATAACCTCAGCACGCACCCGTTCAAGTTGTTCTGCGACGGCAACTTCGTCGTTATAATCAAAATCAAAATACCCACGGCCGGTGCCTTCGCGTTCTCGGGCAATCTCCAGTCCCATGGTGACCATCAAGCCGTTTTCATGTGCACGATCGAGCACTTCCTGGCCTGAATCACGGCCGTTGTCTGTGCGCCATGTGCGGAAGGAGTTGGCACCATTTGCCGCAAGTTCTTCGATACTGCCAAACTCGAGGCCGGCGCCTTTGATGTAAAAAGGCTCTTTGTTGATATAGAGCTGATAACCTTCATCAGACTCCTGTATTTCAACATGCACCGGAATGTTGTCAGCCGTTGCTTTGGACGCACTGTTGTCAGCAGACTGGCATCCCGAGAGGCACACAGCCAGGTACGCAAAAGCTGCAATCAGGTAAGTAGACTTACGTTTCATGATAAATTTGGGTAGGGGTTAAGCTTCAACTTTGTTGTTGACAAGAATCTCTTCCAGTTCTTCGAGCGATTTGCCTTTTGTTTCTGGCAACACCATGATTACGAAGACCAGGCCAAGCGCTGCAAAGACACCATAAATCAGGAAGGTCATGGCGCTACCCAGATTCTCCAGCTCCCAGGGGAAGACAAACTGCACGATAAAACTGATTGCCGAGTTGATCAGGCCAACAAAGGAGATGGCAAGGCCGCGTATTTTGTTTGGGAATAGCTCGGAAAACAATACCCACATCACTGGACCAAGCGAAATGGCAAAACAAGCCACAAATCCGAGGATGCCAAGGAGGATGAGCATTGGATTCATGCTTATTGCAGCTGTGATCAATGCTGATTCGTGTTCGCCGGCAAGGTCTTCGCCAAGCGCATCGTCGAGCGCAGTTTTGTACGCCAGGTCACCCTGGAATGTCTGTCCCGCCAGTGGTGTTAACTGCTCCGTCGGGACGCCATCAGGGAGCGCAGCAATCGAATTGTTGTCCAGCGTGTAGGTGGCACTGTGGAATCCAAATGCCAATAGTGCCATAGATAACACGATACCCGAAAGGCCAAAAACGAGGAGCGGCTTTCTGCCTAGTCGGTCGATCAACGCCATGGCAAGCAACGTGAACACCAGGTTGATGATGCCAACGAGAATCGCTTGGACAAACGAGGCATCCGTTCCGATACCCGATTGCTCAAAGATCATAGGTGCGTAAAAGAAAACGGAGTTGATCCCCGTAATTTGCTGTAGAATGGCTACAACAACACCAATGAGTAACACGAGACGCATGGCGGGGGCAAACAGCTCCGTAAGCGGTACGCGCTCTTTTTGCTGGTCTGCTTTGATGCTAAGTTTGATCTCAGCCATTTCACGCTGCGCTTCTTCTTCGCCGTTGGCCCTGGCCATGATAGGCAGTGCTTCGTCTTCACGGCCTTGCATAATCAACCACCTTGGACTATTTGGCACAAAGAAGAGGCATACGAAATACAGGATTGCCGGCAGCGTTTCGAGACCAAGCATCCAGCGCCAGTTGTGCTCACCAAACTGCAAGGACTGCGCCCAGGAAGCATCAGACTGCCCCAACTGAAGGATCATGTAATTGGTGAAAAACGCAACTGAAATACCGATTACAATATTCAGCTGGTTAAAAGAAACCATTTGCCCACGCATTTTGGGCGGCGAAATCTCCGCGATGTACATGGGTGCAATAATGAGGGAAGCACCAACACCAAATCCGCCTATCATGCGGGCCACAACCAGCGACCAGAAATTGGGTGCAAAAGCGGAGGCTATCGCTGATATCGCATACAAGATGGCAGCAACAAACAGGATTTTCTTGCGGCCATAACGGTCGCTCAGCGGACCGGCAAGCATCATGGCGAGCGTAGCGGTGAGGGTAAGTGAACTTACAGCCCAACCGAGCTCAATTTTGCTCAGGTCAAATTGTGTTTCGATAAATCCGACAACGCCGGAAATTACCGAAGCATCAAAGCCCATCAGGAATCCCCCGAGGGCAACGATGAGCGCCGTTTTGATGATATAATGCCGATTAGACATAGTGTTTTACCAATTTAATGGGTCGAATAAGCACAAGGAGCGGTGGCTAATTGCACTGGGTGGTAGATGCCCGGATGATCAATTCAACCGGGAGTACATGCGTTTCTGGTTCACCTGCTTTTTTGCGTACAGCCTGGATGAGCCGGCTAATGGCCAGTTTGCCAATGTCGCCTACAGGAACGCGGACAGATGTAAGCGGTGGGGTAGCATAACGTGCTGCAGGAATGTCATCAAAGCCCACAATAGACATTTGCTGCGGTATTTGAAGGCCGAGCGATCTGAGGACACTCATTAAAACAATGGTACTCTGGTCGTTGGCGCCAAAGACAGCAGTGGGTCTCGGTTCAAGAGTCACCAATTTGTGGGCGGCAATATTGCCGGCTTCCGGGGTGAAGTCGCCAGGCAGCTCCCAACAGGGATTATGCTTTAGGTTGTGCTTGCGCAGTGCTTCGCGGTATCCTCTGAGACGTTCTGTTGCATCAAAAGACGCTTCCGGTCCTTTAAGCATGGCGATCCGCTTGTGCCCGAGTTCGATCAGGTGCTCCGTTGCCAGAAAAGCACCCATAAAGTTATCAAAGTTGATTGTTTCGAGCCCGAGGCCGGCAGCATTGGAGTTTACAAAAATGACGGGCCCCGGTCCGCCTACCAGGCTCTGTAGCATTTTAGGCTTGCCATCTGAGGCCATGATCATGATGCCGTCTACGCGTGAGCGCATGTTGTGCAGCACGAGCTCCATCGCTTCGGTGTTGCGATGGCTGGTGGAAATCATCAAGAAAAAGCCGCTTTCTTGCGCCGCTTTGTCGATACACGTCAGAAATTCTGAAAAGAACTCGCCGCCGACGTAAGGCAAAATGATGCCCAGGCCTCCTGTTTCTTTATTCAGCAGGCCACGGGCCATCTGATTGGGACGGAAGCCAAGGGCCTGGATCGCTTCTTCAACCCGCTTGCGTTTATGCTCGCGAACTTTACCTGGTGCATTCAGCACGCGGGATACGGTGGCAATAGATACCTCCGCCCGGCGTGCAACATCACGGATGGTCACTGGGCGCTGCATATAAGGTGGGTGATGTTATTCATGTATGAATGAAAACCTTTTCAAACTACTGCCTGAAACAGGGAAATGCAAATGCTGGCAGCCATAGAAAGGCCGTTTCATGATGGCGCTGTATGCTATTGAATAAGGGCGAAAATGGTAGGATTTTGCCGTAAAAGCGCAGTGGCTGCTTCAGCCGTTATTACGGTCAGCGCAGTAGCAAACTTATCAGCAGTGATGCCGTTTGGGGCAATCACGGTTGCCACCGTGCCGGAGGTGTTGCCCAGTCCGGTTTTGGGGTTGATAATATGGGCATAGCGGATGCCGTTAATTTCAACAAATTGTGCGGTATCTCCTGAAGTTGCGATGGCTGCATGGGTGAGGGTGGTAGCGCGCTGCTGTATTGGGCTATTTGCAGGGGCACCGGGCACTTCGATTGTCCAGCCGGCCCTACCCGGCGGTGCGGCACTGACAACGAGGTCGCCGCCGGCTTCTATTAAAGCACTGGTGATGCCATGCTGATTCAGCGTTTGCATGGCCTCGTCCAGGATGTAGCCTTTGGCAATTCCGCCGGCATCCAGTTGCATGCCGGCTTGCCGCAATCGTGCAGATTTGGTTTCCACATCCAATTCAAGCAACTTCCAGCCAGATTTCTCGCGGGCTGCAGCAAGTGCCTCGAGGTCGGGCAAAAGGGTATCCTTGCGGGCTTGTTTCCAGAGTGCAGCCATGGGGCCAAGGGTGATATCAAACGCACCATCTGTTGCTGCAGCAAAAGCCTGGCTGGTTTCTAGAAGGAAGAAAAGCTCATCTGACACCTTAATATACTTGCGGTAAGCCTCTGTGGATAAAGCACTTAGCTCACTCTTCGGGCGATAGTTACTGAATATATCTTCCAGTGCAGCTATGCGTGCAAACGAGGCTTTTGCGGCTACTTCAGCGTTTTCTTCTTTTTCAGCATAGAGTGCAATTCTGACTTGTACCCCTAAATGGAGTTGAGTATACTGGTAAAATGCTGATTCTACGGTGCTATTTTCTTGCTTGTTGTCAGCATGCTGCTGGCATCCACTATTTACCAGCACTACCATCAATAAAAAAAGTAGTACCAGAGACCTGGATATGTACACGAAGCGCACCGGCATAGCTGGTTTTTTGAAAATAAATGACATGTTACTGTGGGCCGTGCTTGTTACCGGGGGACTGATCCTCCTGGGAGCAGATACGCCGGCTGATCACGGAGATCGCACAGTTTATGAAGATACACTTTCTGCTTTTACAGAAACGCTACCTGACCACCTCGTTTCTTTTGACATGGTACCGGTTAGCGGGCAGGCTGTGACACTGCAACTGGGAGAGACAACCGAAACGGTTGATGTGGCGGCGTTCTGGATTAGCAGCACCGAAGTCACCTGGGACCTGTACGATATCTTTGCTTACCAGCTCGATTTGGAAGAAAGCGAACGATTGAAAAACGCAGATGCTGTTACCCGTCCGAGTCGGCCCTACCAGTCTCCTGATTATGGCTACGGTCACCAGGGTTATGCTGCAATTTGTGTAACCTACCATGCTGCTGAGAAATTTACCGAATGGTTGTCCGAAAAAACAGGAAAAACCTATCGGCTTGCTACAGATGCGGAATGGCAGCTGGCCGCTCAGGGTGGAGCGTCGGAAGCTATGTCAATGAATGAGGACGAATTGGATGGCTATGCCTGGGTTCGGGAGAACGCAGAAGACCAAACGCAAGCAGTTGCATCGAAAGCTCCAAATGGCGCCGGCATTTATGATATGCTCGGCAATGTTCGGGAGTGGGTGACCGGCCACGACGGCAAACCCGTGACCCGCGGTGGTTCATTTAAAGATGCAGCGGAAAAGGTTAGCGTATTTGCCCGTGCAAAACAGCATTGGAAATGGAACGAAACAGACCCGCAAATACCGAAAAGCAAATGGTGGTTATCCGACGGCTACCACGTTGGATTCCGAATTGTGCGGCAACCCTAAACATGAAATAAGGAGCTGATTACATAAACGAGGTATTCAAAATCATGGACAAAAAATCATCTAAGCAGATTTTCCCCCTCACGCGCCGGCAGTTTGTACAGTCGTCTGCAGCAGCAACAGCTGGATTGGTGGCATCGAGTAACTTCGCCTTTGCCGGCGGCGCAGATACCATCCGTGTTGGTGTTATTGGTTGCGGCGGACGGGGTACCGGCGCAGCTGTACAGGCACTCCGCGCCAGCGATAACGTGAAGCTTGTTGCCATGGGAGAAGCGTTCAAAGATCGTCTCGACCAGAGCCTGACAAATATCAAAAAAGAGATGCAGGATGATCCCCGCATTGACGTGCCTGAAGAGCGCCAATTTGTTGGTTTTGATGCGTATAAAGACGTCATCGCTGCATCTGATGTGGTGATTTTAACAACACCTCCGGGTTTCCGGCCGATGCACTTTGAGGCAGCGATTGAGGCTGACAAGCACGTCTTTATGGAGAAGCCTGTTGCAACGGACGCACCCGGGGTACGCAGCGTCTTGGCAACAGCTGAGAAGGCCAAAGCGAAGAAACTCAACGTTGTAGTAGGGCTACAGCGTCATTATCAGAAAGTATACACGGAATGGATGAAGCGCATCCACGCCGGCGCAATTGGTGATGTTGTGACGTCCCACGTGTACTGGAATAGTGCAGGCGTTTGGGTACGACCTAGAAAGCCGGGTATGACCGAGATGGAATACCAGATGCGCAACTGGTATTACTTCAACTGGCTGTGTGGCGACCACATTACAGAGCAACACATCCACAACATTGATGTGTCAAACTGGGCCAAGCAGGCGCATCCGGTGCGTGCTCATGGCATGGGCGGCCGGCAGGTGCGCAATGGCAAAGACCATGGTGAGATTTTCGACCACCATTTTGTAGAGTTTGAGTATGCAGATGGCTCGCGGATGTTCAGTCAGTGCCGGCATATAGAAGGATGCGAGAACCGGGTTACCGAATCCTTGCAAGGCACAAATGGCTATGCGCCAAAACCAGGCGTCTTGAAAACCGCCAGCGGTTATACCATCTGGGAGCACGACGATTCAAACGACAAAAACCCATACCAGGTTGAGCACGACAAACTGTTCGCGGCGATTAGTGCCGGCGAGTACAAGTTTGCTGATGCAAAGGGTGGTGCTGAAGCGACCATGAGCTCAATTCTGGGCCGTATGGCAACGTATTCGGGTCAGGTTATCACCTGGGATGAAGCGATAAAATCTGATTTGAGCTTGATGCCTAAAGAGTTTGCATGGGATGCCAATCCACCAGTCATGCCGGACGAATACGGGTACTATCCTGTTGCCGTACCAGGCAAAACCAAGGTACTTTAATTCAACTGATGAATGTTACGCGCCGGATATCTGCACGATAATCCGGCGTGTTGCTTTCATCCTAGCCCATTACCCATCATGGATAGACGCAACTTTATGAAAAACGGCATGGCTGCTGGTGTAGCCCTTGCCGGCACGACCGCAGGAATCAGTACAGCCACAGCCGCCGCGCCCTCAAATTCGGATGCTGCATTCAAGTTGAAGTTTGCCCCGCACTTTGGCATGTTCAAAAATAGCGCGGGCGCCAATGTAATTGACCAGCTCAAGTTTATGCATGAGCGAGGGTTTCGCGCTTTGGAAGACAACGGAATGAAAGGCCGGCCTGTCGAGACGCAAGAAGCGATTGCATCGACAATGGCAGACCTCGGGATGGAAATGGGGGTTTTTGTTGCTACATCGATCAATTGGCGCGAACCAGGCCTGGTCAATAAAGAGACCCACGATAAGTTTATCGAGGAAATCAAAGCGTCTGTTGAAGTGGCCAAGCGTGTGAACGCAAAATGGATGACCGTTGTACCTGGTCATGTTGATATGCGGATGGACATGGGCTACCAGACAGCCAATGTTGTCGAAGCACTCAAGCGCGCAAGCGAGTTGTTTGAGCCGCATGGGATGGTGATGGTCCTTGAGCCGCTCAACTTTTACAATCATCCGGGCCTATTTCTGACCAAAATTTCCCAGGCATATACCGTCTGTAAAGCGGTTGATAGTCCGGCGTGTAAAATTCTCGATGATCTGTACCACCAGCAAATCCAGGAAGGCAATCTGATTCCGAATATCGACGCAGCTTACGACGAAATTGCCTACTTCCAGATTGGCGACAATCCGGGCCGTAAAGAGCCCACTACGGGAGAGATCAACTATAAGAATGTCTTCAAGCACATCCACGAGAAAGGGTTTGATGGCATACTTGGTATGGAGCACGGTAATTTCCATGCAGGGCAGGAAGGCGAAGAGAAGCTGATCAGCGCGTACCGGGCGGTTGATTTGGATTGATATTACCGGCAATGACTTGAATGGGAAAGGCAGACCAAGCTCGGTCTGCCTTTTTTCATTAAAAGATGTTCTTACGCCTCAGATATTCTGTCGGCCAACAAAACGGTAAGGATAAATACGTGTGCACTTCTTAAGAGTACTAAGCCGGGACATTTTGGTAGGGTGTCCCGGCTTTTTTGTTCAGTATTGTTGTCTCGTATTTCGCGGGATATTTATGTGCCGGCTTTTTCTCTCTGTGTCGTTTCTTATCTGAAAACATACATAGCTTTCAGACCACAGCACGAGACGTATTGATGTGGAATTTAGTTCTGAAACAGGCAGGCAATGATGCAACTAAAGCATAGGCCGTTGTCGGGATGTATTATGATTTAACGACTTTAACAATGACCCGTTAGATGCCCATGAACCTCTTTTGATAGAGCATCGGTCGTGTTTTTGCTGGCGTTATGATTCATATGCTTTTACCTTTCTAATATTTATTTATGCGTTCCCTCAAAGCACCCGATCCTGAATACACGTATGACCCGGCCATCGAAATAGATCGGCTTGTCGCGTATCGTGATCGCGTGCACGAAGATCCGGCTCGAAATCGCCACATCCCGGCAGTAGGCCAGGCTGGCCGCGTGCTCATTGCTTCCTGGAACGTAGCCAACCTTGGGCAACACAGGCGTAGAATAGAAGACCTCCAGGTGATTGCGTCGATGATCAACTGGTTTGAAATTGTTGCTATCCAGGAAGTGGCCGACAACCTTGGTGACATCGAGCAAGTGCTTGCGTTTTTGCCCGACTATTTCGACCTGGTTTTCAGCGACAGGGCCGGCAACAACGAACGTGCTGCATATCTCTACGACACCCGGCATGTGTCGCTCGGGCCTAAAATAGGGGAGGTTGCTATTGTCGACAACGACCGGAAATACATCCGGCTGCCCGGCATTGATCGAGCGTTTGATGGCTTCAATCGTAATCCCTACATCGCTACGTTTTTTGTAGAAGATACCAGGCTTTTGTTTGCCAATTGTCATTTGCTTTACGGTTCAACGCGTGGGGCTGATGCCCGACAGGCTTCGATAGAACGCCGGCAACTGGAAGCCTACGCCATCGCGCGATGGTGCGATTTGCGTCGGGATAGCCAGAATGCATGGACCAAGAATATTTTTGCAATTGGCGACTTTAACCTGCCACGCGCAACGGAAGGAGACGTCATATTCGAGGCATTAACCCGGAGAGGACTCAGGTTACCCCCGCACACAACCCGCATTCCGACCAACGTATCAAATACTGCTGACTATGACCAGATTGCAGTGACACCGGGTTTGTTATCGCGCATCGAACAAGTTGGGGTATTTGATTTTGATGGCGTGATTTTCTCGGAGATCTACAGCCGGGATGCGCCAGGGTATTGGCGTACCTGCGCCAAGTACTACATTTCTGATCACAGACCGTTGTGGATCCAGTTTGAGCTGTGATTTCAGTGCAGTTCGTCTTCAGTTTTTGTTTGCTGGCCGACGATAGAAAGCATATCGGATTGGATAGCAGCAGCCTGCCTATCTTTCCAGCGTAGGGCATATCGATAGCGTAAGTTAGAAACCAATCTTGCGATGATGCTGTGGGTCCAATCACACATTTCGGAAGAGATGTGATTCAATCGAAATGGAAAAGAGGCTAAGGCATGTTCAATTTTATCGGCCAAATGGGTACCTGGGGGCCATTGATGGTGTTACTCACCCTGGCAAACCTCGCGCTGGTAGCGCGTTACAGCATTCAGTTGTTTGGGTCTAACCCTGTCAAATCAGCTGACATCAACCAGATTATGATTGTGGCGATGCTGGTTGTGGCGATTGGTGCGTTTTCTCATTATGCTGGCCTGCACAGCGGGTTACTTATCTATGGACAGATGAACCCAGCTATGTTTGCCGGTGGCTACGCGGTTTCACTGGTTGCCCTGTTATTCGGAATAGCCGTATTTATTGTATCGACCCTTTGCTGGTTTGTGCTCCGTCTTCGGCAACGACGCCTGATTCAGGTGGCAGCCTGATTTATATGTAGACCATGAAATTACGTCCCAATATTCTTGCTTTCGTTTTTCTGCTTGGACTGTGGCATACACAAAACGTGTATGCCCAGCAGCAGGTACACCGCGTGTTGTTTGTTGGTAATAGCTATACGTACTACCACAGCATGCCGCAGCTTTTTGCGGCCATGGCGGAGCACACGCTGCCGGAAGGACATAAAGTGGAGACCCAATTTCTGGGCGGTGGCGGTGCCACGTTAGAGAAGCACTGGGAAGTGGGGTTGGTCCAGGAAGCTTTGGAATCTGGCAATTGGGATTATGTGGTACTGCAAGAGCAGAGCCGGCTTGGCGCGCAAACGTTATCTGACCCAGAGAGCCCGGCGCTTTTTTATCGATACGCGCGGATGTTTAATGAGCTAATCAAAGCAAGCGGTGCAAAAACAGTGTTGTATATGACCTGGTCGCGCAAGGAGTTAAAGGAAGAACAAGTCTATCTCACAAATGCTTACACCCACATGGCCTCGGAACTGGAGGCAATCCTCGCGCCGGTAGGCCTTGTGTGGGATAGGTTACGGGACGATGCAGCGCTAGAACTTTACACGGAGGATGGCTCCCATCCTTCATTAAGCGGGTCGTATCTGGCCGCAAGCACGTTGGCAACAACGCTGTTTGGCCATGCTGAAAAACCTTTGCCTGGCGCACTGTATGGGTATGAGATCCTGCGTGGCGGCAGGCTGGCCGATAAACAAACGCAGCTTAGCAATTTGCCGGCGTCACAGGTACAGTTGATACAGCGCCAGGTTGAAGAAGTGGTTGAAAGCGGAGTTTGGAGCAGCAGATAATAGTTGCTAACCAGATCTTGCAGCGTGGCTCAGGAGAAATGGACTACTGCTTTGCAGAAAGCTGCGTGTAACGCGCCTTTACTTTTATTGTAGACGGCCTATCTTAGTCGGATTATGCGTTAACCATTCCGTTAAGAAAGAGGATCTGTCTATGAAAAAAGCATTTTTACTATTGCTCCTCCTTGTTTGCTGTACCTGGAGCGTACAGCCGGCAAACGCGCAAACCGCGCCGGTGCCGAAGCATATCTCCCCATATTCTCTGGCGTCCGGGGTTCATAGTATCCAGGGGCCGGCTTCCGATGCTGTGTTTTCTGAAACCGTCCGTGTTTCCAATGCACCCTGGCTGCGTCTGATGTTCACCGATGCCAATCTTGGCAATGCGAGCTACATGGTGTTGACGTCGCTTAAAGACGGAGCCGTGCAGCATCTCAATGCTGAGACGCTCGATCAATGGCAAAACACGTCCGCCTATTTCAACGGCGATGCGGTTAAAGTAGAGCTTTTTGCCGCACCTGGAGATGCCAATGTATTTGTTTCTATGACCGAAGTGATGGTGGGGGATTACGGTAAGCCCGGATCCGCCGGCCCAACGCCGCTCTCGCAGTGTGGTCCGGTTGATGACCGCGTGTTTTCTTCTGACCCTAAAGTTGGCCGTATCATCGATATCGGTTGTACGGGTTGGACGATTTCAAATGGCAAATATGCCACCGCGGGCCACTGCGTTGCTTCGACAAGCTTGCTCGACGTATTCGAATTCAACGTACCCAACTCCTTGTCTGATGGTACGCTCCAGCATCCTGGTCCGGAAGACCAGTATGCTTTTGATACAATCACGGCTTCTGCCAACGGCGGTGTAGGCAATGACTGGGCAGTTTTTACAGTGTTTAATAACACGGAAACAGGGTTGCAGCCAATTGCTGCGCAGGGCGCGTCTTTTAATCTGGCGCAGGACCTCGGGCCGGCAGAAATCCGGATTACGGGTTTTGGTGTAGATACGGGCGATGAGAACCAGTCGCAGCAAACCCATGTTGGGCCAAACGCTGCTTCTTCTGGCACCACGATGCGTTACCAGACTGATACGACTGGTGGTAACTCTGGTAGCCCCGTTATCGATGAAGCAACAGGACTTGCCGTGGGTGTACACTCACATGGCGGTTGTTCAACAACGGGCACAGGAAATAATAGCGGTACGAGCACGTTTAATACCGACTTCTGGGCCGCACTCGATTTCACGGCTACAGGATTGCCAACGGCCGGCTTTACAGTTTCTACAACGCTGCTGACTGCCGACTTCACAGACACCAGTTCTGACAGCGATGGCTCCATCGTTTCATGGGACTGGGCCTTTGGTGATGGCGCAACGTCTACGTCTCAGAACCCAAGCCACACCTACGCAGCGAACGGTAC
>JBCCIM010000128.1 GCA_039111535.1 Bacteroidota bacterium
GCCCTCACGCGATCGCCGGAGGGTTCGGGTGAAATATTGCTGGGGGGCCTTGAGCAGAAACCGGGCGTTGTCTGGTGCTGCAGAAGCGTATTGCTCGAGCACGAAAGCATTGCTGGACGGCGACAGGTCTGGATCGCGGAGCGGGCGATAATAGGTGAAGTCAATTTCAAGGACTTCAAAATGTTTGAAGTAGTCGACAACAGAGCTGATGGGGAGGGTACGTTCCTGGTACGTTTGTCCGCCCAGCTTCCTGTTGCGGGAAGAAAGCTCTTTGGTATAAGACTCCGGATAAATTTGTCCGATCCAGCCGGCGTATCTGTCGCTTGCGGTACCAAATTTGGTTGCTTCGCTGAAATTACGGAAGTCGTAAGACGCTGCGTTCTGGCGCGCTATTGCAGGGGGGGAGTGTAACACGCGTTTGGGGAAGGTGGGTTATTCTTCGCTGTCGGCAAATTCTGGCTCTGGTTCAGCAGAGGGTACTGAAATCTCATCGGCTGGCTGCGCATTGTCATCGCTGTCCGCCAGTTTATCATTGCCGCGTTTTTTACCTGAATAAAACAGGAAGGCGCCGAGGGCTACAAAAATGTAGTACCCGAAAAACCGCCACATAAACAGGGTTGGTGCAACAAGCGCTTTGGGCATCAGTGGGGCGAGGAACAAGACGTAAAGCCCTTCGATACCGCCTGCACCACCGGGGGTTGGGACGATAAATGAACTGACCGTCATGGTAATGCCGCGAATGAAGAAGAGGAATGCCTCCAGGTCTTCAAAAACACTCAGTACAATGAAGACGGGTAGCAGGTAGCGAGGGATCCAGGTGCCGGCAGTAAGCAGGAACGCCGTAGAGAAGAACGCTGGCGGCTGTGACCGTAACATGGCAGCACTCTCGCTCATTTTGGTCATTTCTGAAGCAACCCGCTTGCGAAAACGCTTCAGGAAACCAATCTGGAAAACACGGTCGCTAAATCGCTCGATTAGTTCAGGCCGGAAGAGTGTGGCATAGCCAAATACACACACCCAGCTCAGCATGGCCAGGAAGTACCCGATGATGGCGACGCTGCCCAGAGAACCCAATTCCGGTGGAATCACAGCGATATAAGCCGCGGTGATCAGGATGAAGGGAATCATGAGGGCAGACCAGAACTGGTCCAGTAAAATTGTGAACAGGACCAGCGCAGTTGTTTCGCCGATCTGTATTTTGGAATCTTTGGCTACGTAAATGGCTGCAAAGGGGCCACCGCCCAGAGCTGCTGGCGTAACGTTGGAGAAAAAGTCCCAGGCAAGTTGCCCCCTGAGTCCTTTGACAAACCCAAGCTGTCCCCTGGAAATGAAACTGAACCGCCAGGCGCCAAAGATAACGCGCAACACAATGGTTACGATGGCGGCGCTCATAAACCAGACATTCAAGTTGGCAACTGTTTCTTTAAAAACGGTTGGTTCAAACGTGAGGTAGCCTACAACCGAGAGAACAAGCAAGCTCAGTAGTAGTGGCCAGAGGATATTCTGAAAGGTGAGCTTGATATCACGAACCGCCCTGTCGTTGCCATCAGGCAAAGCAGGCATCTCATCTTTATTTGAAATGATGCGCGGTTCAGACATTGTGTTCGTTGCCAGTTTTTGTTAGCAGAACTGGCTGGTTATGGTAAAAGGTATAAGCAGCGGGTAGTGTACTGCATGTTTGGGCGTGTCTGCATGTAATAACAAAGATAAGGGATGGTGTTTCAAATTAAGAAATTCTTCCATCCAGATTTTTGCTAAGCATGTCTGGGTCAGATAAATCCAACCTGGCCCAGGCCGTTTTTATTTTTTTATACGAGTCTCTGAGTGCTTCAGGAATCACCTTTGTTTCAGCAAGTGTCGGCATAAAGTTCGTATCACCATCCCATCTGGGGACAATGTGCATGTGTAAATGCCGCGGAATGCCGGCACCTGCAGCTTTACCCAAATTCATTCCAACATTAAAGCCATCTGGCGAAAGTGCCTGTTTGAGCACCTGGATGCAACGTTTTAAAACAAGGCCCAATTCAGTGATTTCAGCTACAGAGAGCGCTGCATAATCAGCAACTTCTCTGTAAGGTACAACCATCAGATGACCATTGTTGTATGGATAGAGGTTCATAATGACAAACACCGAATCGCCGCGCCACAGGATCAGGTTTTCTTCATCATGTTTTTGCTCATGTAGCCGGGTGAAAACAGACACAGGGTCGGGATTATCCGCTTCGTGCCCGGCATGTTTATTTATATGAACAGAGCGCCAGGGGCTCCATAAATGGTCCATTGTACAGGAGGATTACACAGAGGGAATGTGCAAACATCGAAAAAAATACGCACGAGGATGCGCCGGTGTTACGCACAGTAGAATAATAAGAGCAAAACTAAATAGGACTAAGATAGTTTTATGCAGCCGAAAATTTAATGCAAGAGATTACTTTATGGCGGATGTAGTTGTCGATATGCACACCCACACAACGTGTTCAGATGGCGTGTTGTCTCCAGAGGCACTGGTAGAGAAAGCCGCATCGCGTGGGCTCGAATTATTGGCAATCACGGACCATGATACCATAGACGGTATTGTGCCGGCGATGGCAGCAGCAAAAGAAACCGGGGTAACCATTATGCCCGGGGTTGAGCTCAGTATCCGGTTTTTGGGCAGAGAGTTGCACTTGCTCGGATACGATTTTGACATCAACAACCCTGAACTGAATGCTTTTCTCGCCCACCACCAGGCGCAACGCACCGAGCGTGCACGTGAGATGGTGCGTAAGCTTAATGGACTAGGCGTAGATCTGGCTTTTGAGGAAGTACAGGCTGTTGCAGAAGGCCCGGCGATTGGTCGGCCACATGTGGCCCAGTTACTCGTTTCAAAGCGCTACGTCGATACATCGGAGCAGGCGTTTATTAAATACCTGCGCAACGGCGGGCCGGCAGACGTGCCGAAAGACTTACCCGGTGCCGAGGAGGCCATTGCTGTGCTGCACAAGGCCGGCGGCATCGCTGTATTGGCACATCCTGGACACTGGGTCAGCGATAAAGACCTCGAACGCCTGCAGGCCCTTGGGCTGGATGGGGTGGAAGTGGTACATCCTTCGCATGACGAAATGCTGCGCACGTTTTACATAGACGTTGCGCACAGGTTATCCCTGCTTACAACAGGCGGATCTGACTTTCACGGGATCCGGTCGAACGATGAGAAGAACTTTGGCACCATCGGTTTTACCGACAAGCAGTACCAGGCCTTTCAAAGCCGCCGCGCTGCCTGAGTGCGCCAGGTAACAGGCTAAACAGGCCCTTTTTACACTAATCAATTCGAATACAGGTATGGCAGAGTACATCAACGGCAGCCTGCAACCGGGAGACGCCAGGTTTGCAATTGTAGTAAGCCGGTTCAATGAGTTTATCACGCAGAAGCTGCTGGAGGGGGCACTGGATGCCCTGACGCGTCACGGCGCGAACATGGATGCGGTAACCGTTGCATGGTGCCCCGGCGCATTTGAAGCACCGCTTGTTGTGAAAAAAATGGCAGAAAGCGGAAAATATGACGCAGTCATTTGCCTGGGTGCAGTCATTCGTGGCGCCACTACGCATTATGATTTTGTCGCCGGCCAGGCAGCGTCGGGCATTATGGCGGCCACGCTCGACACCGGTGTGCCGGTTATGTTTGGCGTAATCACCACCGAAACGATTGAGCAGGCAATAGAACGCGCAGGCACAAAAGCAGGCAACAAAGGCGCTGAAGCGGCAATTGCAGCAATCGAAATGGTGAACGTGCTGAAAGCGTGCTAGGGCACACCTTTGCCGACACAAAGGGGGCCGAAACTTGTTTCTAAGTTTGGAACCGATCTTGGAGACGGTAGTTTACGTCTCCTCTGAAAAATGAGTGGCACAGTTAGAGGATGTCGCGAGACGCCTGTACTAGTGTTTGTTCTCTGCAGGATGTATAAATCATACATAGAAAGTTCATGCTATCTATCGGATGACTTGCCTATATTCTGCTTCTCAGATAAAATGGCCTGTTAACAGGGCATGTACATGGTGGTCGTAGCTCAGTTGGTTAGAGCGCCAGGTTGTGGCCCTGGAGGTCGGGGGTTCAATTCCCCTCGATCACCCTACAGACCTCAGCATAAGTTGCACGCGCAATTTTGCTGAAATTATGCCGCGTTCGTCTAGGGGTCTAGGACGCTGGCCTTTCACGCCGGTAACACGGGTTCAAATCCCGTACGCGGTACATATCCTTTACAGGATCCGAGTCGTAACTCGTTGGGAGACAACGGGTTACGACTTAATTTTTTTCTTTAAGTTATCCTGTGTTAGTGTTTTTGTTAGTGCTCGCACTGGATGGTGCAAACATTCTCTCCTCAAGCTGCTTCGCCTGGTCTTTCGTCATTACCGCATTTCTTTGCTGATACCTGCGGATCATCTTGTCGCTTGTGTGTCCATACGTTTTAGAGAGTACCGTTTGAGGGATGCCGGCTTCTTCGCCATAAATTGACGATTGGGCGCGCAGGTCTTTAAATCTAAGCGTGAACCCTTTTTCCTCATTCCAGAAGCCAGCTTTCTTCCTAATCCTGTTCCACCTGTAGTCGAATTGGGGGTACTTAAAACTAAACACCGTATCGTCAGGCGCTTTATTTCTGACGAGCGCCAATAGCTCGCGGCAAAGAAGATCAGTTATGGGTACTGTACGGCTGCGGCTATCGGTTTTTGTATCGTGCAGGAAGATCTCACCGAAAAACTCATTGGTTCTTTCGTCTCTGTAGATCGTTATATCGCGCTTTCTAAGCCCGCGGTGCACACGGCTGTTTGAGACGCCATGAAGCAGTGTACCCCTATCAGCGCTCGTCTGAAGTGCTATCTTCACCATCACATGAACTTCGTGGTAGTTCAAATCATCACAGGCTTGAAGGAGATTGGCAATTTCAAGAGGGGAGAGGTGTACTTCGCGCGTATCGTCCTCTGCACTAAAGCGCACGTCTGCGAATATTCTATTGCGTTCGGCATTGCCGATGTGGAAACGAAGCAGGAGCGAGATCGCGCGAAGCAATTGGCGGTGCACAGTGTTGCGCTTCTGGTTGTACAGCTTCTGTGCACGTACGCACATTTCAGTAATTCTACGGCCCGTAAGTACACCCAGCCTTTCACTTCCGGCCATTTGGATAAGTTCATCCAATCCGATACGTGTTGGTTTGTCAAAGTCGCTGCCAGCCTTAAACATTTGAACGGCATCTGAGATCAGGGGATCAGTAAGCGAGAGCTTCAGCGTCTCCAGGCGCCCTGTGTTTTTTGCCGTGAGCGCATCGGATAATTTTACTTTATGATCGCAAATGGCATCAAGCAGATTTCGCCACGTAGGATCTATGAGGGCTTTGTTTGCCAAATCCACGAGCAGGTGCTCCATGCGCTCTGCTACGCTCTTATCTGTCGTTCCCGATGAAATGGCGCCGGTATCACCGTAGCCGGCCAGATTCCATTTCCTGATCTGATAATTGGGAGAGCCCTTGCGCTTGAATGGCATTATAGCACCCTGTGAACGTTCTGGTTGGATTTGTTTGGCATCGGCATGACGCGTGGCCTTTCGTCCATGAGCTTCTTTCTATACCCCTCTATGGCAGACTCCATGTCGACTGGCTTAAGTCCATGCATGTAGCACAATATATTGATTCCCAGGTATCCTTTGTTTGAACCTATGCGCCTGACTGCCGGCAATTCTGCTTCCGGGATCTCGTATACCGACTGTACGCGCTCTGTGCCGAGGAAGTGGGCTACATCTTTCGCGCTGTAAGCCCGCATCAATTCGATGCCCAGATCGTTCTCCAGGAGAGGGGCGGAGCTGCGCGTATCAATAGACGCCTTGATTTCAGCCATCTGCTGAAGCAAAGAGCCAAAGAAGGCATCAAAAGATACCGGGCTATGTGCTGCGTCGTTGTTCATGATGTGTAAGCATTGATGCTTATAAGAATTGTGTTGCTGGCTCAGTTTATGACTAAAGCCCGATAAGGCGTTTTGATAGGACGCTAGTTACCCTTAATCGTCTCTGCCATCGGAAGGGGTTTCATTGGCGCGCTCTTTACTGTCGTCTTCAACAAACTCAGCACCTGCATCAAATCCAATGCATAACTCCGTCAGTAAAGAAAGCTGTTCTTGGGGTGGTAGCTTATCCCATTCCTCTTTTGTGTATCCAAAATCTTCTATAGAAAAATCTTCCTCGAACAATGAATCTATGCTTTGTCCGGTGTCTATCCAGACTCTTACTTTCTGTGCCATAATTCAAAATCAGGTATGATTGTGTATTTCTTTTAACACTCCGGGGGGTGGTTTTTCGATTAGGCCTGGGAAGCCAAGTTCTTGCGAATCCTGCGCACGCTTTCGTATCGGTACATTTCCACGCCCGACATGTAGCTTATCTGCCTGTCTGACAGGTGGGCCAATAAGAAAGGGTCGTGTGGATCATCCAGTCTCAGTTCCCTTTCTTCGGGAGACATTCTGCGCCAGTTTTCCCTTGCTTGGACTGCGGTTGGGTTGTTCATTTTTTCTCTATTGTTGGGGTGGTTTCTCAATCTTGTTTGTGATGATGCTTGAGCCAATTGGTGCAGATAGATGCTATCTGCTTCAACTCGTGGTCTACCGGCCCTACATGTTCGCCCTGTAGTGCTAACGTTAGTTCGGCAACCTCCTGATTGAGCCGAGCTAGCCAATAACTTTCGGGCTGGTCTTTCCACCTTTCCGAATTAGCCCTAGTGTAATCCTGAATTTTATTAAGCTCTTGCATGATTTTTTTCTTTTTCCCGGCACAACCGGGGTGGTTTCTAGAATCGTATAAACTCATCCATGGCTAAAAACCATGGGGATTGAAATGAGTAGACATTTGCAACCCTGAGCAGGTAATCACCTTCAACAAGGTCACTGAGCATCTCCTTTTGCTCAAGGCAATCGATGCCGGCGAATGCGCAGTACTGCTCCCATGTAAATGGAGCCCACTCATTGCCTGCATCAACGCACATCTCGACGAGTGTCTGCGTGACGATGCCCACGGGCCCACCCTGATCATTTATCCTGTCCAAATATGAGTCGTCAAGGCCGTGCTCAATATCCACGAGTGCAGGCTTGATTGGCCCATGCTGGGCAAGTAGCTGCCTGTTGTAGTCATTGCTTCTCACGTTGCACCTCGCTCGTGATGTCATTGTTGGTTTCGATGTCCCAGCCAATCCAGGTCACTGCAACGAGCGACCAAAGAGCCCACATCTCTAGCCCGCCCGGATTACTCCAGTAAAGCCATAGGCCGAGAAAGCAGCACATTCCAGCAGCTTGCACAGATGCCGCCTTTTTCTCCTCGTAACTAAGGTTACAGAAGTCCTCATCGCTAATTTTGAATAGGTGTTTCATGGTAGATCCCAATCAATCAAGCAATTCGTTAAGCTGGGCTTTTATCATGATTCTCGATTCAGCCTGATCTGCTATGTCGCGCAATGCATCTCGCAAGAGCACTAGGCACTTGGTGTCGTCATCCAGACCTGTCTCAAGGCCTAGCGTTGTCCTGAATTTTTCCTTGAGCATGTCATCGACAGACTTGCGATAAAATGCCGCTCTTTGATGTATATCCGTTTGGTTGTGCTACTGCCTTGTGTATAAAAGGGGATAACCAAGCGTGACCTCGCCAGCATCCGGCACGACTCCGTAGTCGGTGCCGTAGTAATCTTTCCATTTCGCCAGCGCCTCATCGATTGAGCTTCCTTCAAAGAGGGAGTCCTCTTCTGTATCTGGCTGAAAAACGATCCATCTTCCAGGCCTCGTTTTCCTAGCTGTAAGCTGCAGGACATCTGATACCCAAACTGGCCCGTGTTGCCTCACTGCACCCTGTGGCCCAAAAACGCTCTGCCTAACGCATGACTCGCAGTGGACATCCTGATCATCATTGGAAAACAGGTATCCCATTTCGGCAAGCATGGCCGCGACTTTCTTCTTGTTTGGCGCAGACCATAGGCTGAATTTTGAATGCTTGAGTGGCAATATGCCTGTCTGGCCACAAGAGGCGCAGGTGATTACGTGTACAGGTTTACTTATTGGCATGGCTTGATTTGTAATAGTGATTTGCGAGCGCTATCGCCGCTTATCCATCGACATAAGGATTCGGCGCTGTTCTCGGAACTGGTCTGGCGTCATTTCGAGCCGGCCAGATGGACCGGCTACCATTATCCATTTCCCATCCCTGATCAGCCCCCGCAGCTTCGTTTCGCCGCAGCGAAGAAGATCACACACATCCTCAAGTGTCAGGTTTTGGTTTTCGACGATCCACAAGCGCTTCGCTATGGCTGGATCCTGCAGCAGGTGCCCAAGTAGATCGACCGCTGCGGCGCTGTTATCCTTCATGTCAAAGTCTAGGCTTGATAATTCGACTACAGGCTTTCCTTCAGTGCATGCATCCGCAGCCAGCTGCGCAATGCTTTGTTTGATAGCACGTTGCGCACGAGCTTTTTCCAGCTTGCTGCAGTCTCGACCCAGGCCATCTTGTTGCGCGTTGCCTTGGTGAGCCGCTCGCGAGCATCCTCTTTGGCCTCATTCGACTCGTCATCATCTTGTATTACATCGAGATAGGAGTCAATTTTGGCATTCCACCACTCAGTGCTCCCGCGTTCTTCCAGAAAGAAGTTGAGTATGCCAGTGACTGATATCAGCTTGCCAGTCACCGCGTTTGGGTCGTTTTCGTACTCGAGGATGCTGTGCAATACATCTACCTCGTCATTCTCGCCTGGCGTCCATTCCAGATGGGGAATTCTGTACAGGACGAACCTGGCAATTTTATCTTGATGGTCAATGTTGACCAGATTTAGCCACTCTTGAAATGCTTCTGTAGGGTTTACCATGGTTAGATGTGATTTTTTGATTTGTTGATTTTGTCGCTGATTACAGCTTCCAGCTGCCACGAACAGAAAGGCCATGAGGAAGCCGAAGGTCAGCACGGAGAGGATGAATTCGCCGGAGGATCTACTCATCGCTGATCACCTCGAAGTCTACGACCCATACCCAAGGATTGACGCTCCATCCCAACCCGCGCTCTGCGTAGATGCTATCCCACAGAACACCAAACCATGTCTTGGCGTCGGTAACGGGTTTTAGGATACCCTCACCGCTAGGGATAACCACACCTTCAGCCCGTGCATCTTCTTCGCTAATCTCCTGCAAGCGCTCGACACGCACGTCAGTTATGCGAAGCTGAAGGCGGGAGGCCCACCGCGTCATGTGAATTGATGGACGCCACTTTTCATAGGTGAGGGGAGATGCTTCCCCATCTGCGCGGTAGATCACTGTTTGCCCATCTTTGTTGGTCTTGTGATGACGGGACAGGATGTCTGATTGCCATACTTTAGGCCATAAAGCGCTCTCATAGGTATAGGCGAACGTCTCCCGCACCCATAGCTCATCGCCTGGCTTGCCACAGGGTGATTTTGCCCCAAACTCCCCATCTTCAGAATAAACACCGTAGACATCCTCCTTTGCTGGCTGCAACTCGCCCTCCCGGTCGATAACTCCCGGTGTAAACATTTCCGGCCCAACCAGATGCCCATTCATTACCTCGCCAAACTCACAATCCCACCACTGTGGATTCATGACTCGCCGTGTCTGCGTCTTCCGGCCATCAAGAATGGCGCGTACCATCTCGCCGTTAAAAAGGATAGGGCGCTCTTTTATTGCTAGTGTTTTATTCATCGTCTGGTACCTCTCGTATTTCAGCGCCGGCTGGAATGAGCCAGCTTTTGACAGTCATGCCCTCTACTTCCAGTAGCTCTCGGCATTCATCTCCTTTGCCTTGCGCGCTCCAGTATTTGATCATGCTTCGGCGGTTGCGCTTAACAACTTCCATGGGTAAGTCAAATTCGTTCACCCTGAACACGTAGCCGTGCGGGTGCGGCCGGCGCTCCGTGAGCGGAATCACAAGCGGGTCGCCTTCCGAAATATGATCGAACGGGCCGGCGGCTTCATGCAGGTCGAGTATGTGCGTGGTAATCATGTCGGCACCTCCAGCGTCGCGCCAAACAGAATCGCAAAAGCTACTGCGATAATGCCGCAGGCATCTTCAGCCCCAGGCATGTTCAATGCGCCACATGCAATCGACGCAAACAAAGAGATCATACACGCGATAAATGCCCCCACGCATATCTGTCTTTCAGTTGTCATGCCGGCTCTACCTCCTTGATCTCTAGCGTTGCGCCAAGTGCTTTGGCTATGCATCCCGCGCAGCGCAATTCCGTGCGCTTGGGGTTGACTACGAAGCGGTAGCGGCTCTCTTTGAAGTCCAGGCAAGCATCGCATACGCCCGCCTTATCGTTCGCTATAAATCGGATATGCTTCACTGACTCACCTCTTTCCTCTTGCTCACGACGAGCGATGGGCGAAATTCAATGACCTGCGCTTTCGCGGTCTGCTGCGCCATTTTCTGCAGGTCTTTTGTCTGCTGACGCAGATCTTTCACGCCTTCGGCTATGGCATCGAGCTCTCCCTTGACGTCTGGCGCATACTCCCACACCTTGGTTCTACGTATAGTGAACTCGCTGCCGAGCATGTCAAACTTTTCGCCGGGCTCATGCGTGAGCGCATCCATCAGGACCGGTTTTAGTTCGTCCATTTCTTCGGTTGCCTGATCCACAATTGCGCGCAGTTCCAGGTAGCGCTTTACCTTATCTGAATTCTCCAGATATCTCATTGACTCACCTCCGTGATGATAAATTTTGTGTAGCTTTCCCCGTCTGTGCGCATGGGCCGCATTGAGCCTTCGAGCACGTACACAGGGGAATCGTTTCTCAGAATGCCACACCGCACAAGACCGTCCTCTGTCAGCTTCGCAGTTGTGGCGAGGTTCACCCAGTCGAGGCGGCGCTGGCCCGGGCCGAAGTAGCACTCGCAGCGCACAGTGATCGGGTAAGAGGAGGGGGGAAGTATGCCCTGGTCCCGCGCAGCGAGCTTGACGCGCAGGTACCAGGCCTGCTCAAGCGCTTTGGACCTCCGCTGACCCTTGCTGGATCGCTTGTCCTTGTTCAGCGAAGGCGCGAGGCCATCGATGATCAAGACCTGCGTAGGCTGCGCGGCCATTCTTGGCAGCTCTGGCGCTACCTGCACAGCTGGTGCGCGTACGCCGGCCGGCAGCTTAACAGCTCGCGTTTTCGCCGGTGCGCGGTAGCTCACATCTTCGAAATCTGTCCAGGACTTTTTCATGCGGCCAGCCCCATGTGATATTCTTCTTCGAGCTGCCGGACTATCGCAGCTTCCTCGCGCTTGGCTCGGCTACTCTTCGCCTCTTTGCGCCGCATGCATGTGCGTGCTGTTTTGAGGAAATGCGCATCCACATTTGAGAAAACGGCCAGCAGCGCGGTATCGATAGCGACCTGGTCGCAACCTTGGTCTTCGAGAAATTTGCCGACTTCCCACAGATCCATGCCTTTCTCAGCTGTTATGCGCTTACAAAGGTGTCCATGGCCAGAGGCTTTTAGCTTGGCGTGTAGCCGATGCAAAGTCTGCGGATTATCTACGCCGTTCCTTGACGCAACGAGTAGCTCTGCGACCTCCCATACACCCAGTGCGGCGTGCTGGCCGTCCCATCCGTAGATCGTTGATACCGCAGGCTGGCGGCCGTACTTCTCAAGCATCCTCTTCCGAATAGTGCTCATCTTCACGCCTTTCCTCAGCAGGTCAAGCGCAAACTTCTTGTGCTCATTACTCCAGGAGGATGCGCGGCGCAGTTTGTAGCCGGCGTCGTCTGCCCACTTGTAGAGCGTAACGTTTGCCGGTAGGTGACTGAAGCCATCTTCGCAGATAGCGACCTTGAGCTTGCCGGGCGTCAGTATGCCGGCCTTCATGTGCTTCAGCGCTGATTGTTTGATCTTGGCCATTTCGGCCGTTGTTGCTCGTTTCATGCTGCTTTTCCGGGGTACATATTGGAAAGGGCGGCGAATTTTTCTGGATTAAGTCGGCAGGCAATTTGTTTTTTGATGCCGCTTGCTGGCACGTATTTTCGGTTATGCCTGGAAATCGTGTTGCAATCGACCATAGCAAAGACTAGATCATCTCCCATGAGCCCATAGCGGCGTGTTAGAAGTGGAATCTTGTTAAGCGTAAGCCAGGCGTCAGGGTTTAGGTAGCCCCCCTGCACATCGCGCAGCAGGTTGCTTGCCCATTTATCTTCCCACTCGGAAAGCTGCCGGCCTGTCTTGCGCTCAAGGATCTCCCGCGCATCCTCGCCTGCAAGGACCTTGGCTATGTGCCGCGCAGCAGCAGTGCGCTCGTCGGTTAATCCCATGGCATGACCTCTTCCGGCGGCGACCAGTATTTCGTCTCTGGCCGGGTGTTGGCGGCGGTATTGCCATGGCGCTTCCAGCGCTCCAAGATTCCCTTGAGGAATTTCAGCGATCCGCCGCGGCCATCGCCCTCAGCCTTGGCGTAGACGAGCGCTGCAATCAGCTGGGCGTGTCCGTAGGTGTCCCGTAGCTGAATGAGCGAGCTGACCGGTACCGCTCCGCGATGATCTCCGCGCAGGATGTGGATGTAGGCCATGTCGATCGCATCCGGCGGATAAGCCATTACCTGGCGCCGAATATCTTCGCTGTAGATGCGGTCTTTTTCTGGTAAGAAAGACAGATCCAAATCCCCCTCGTCCTTTCGCTCATTTTTCTCGCGCGGAGTAGAACTGAGAGAGTGAGGGTTGTTTAAATTGTTTGTATTAAAGAATGGTGGTTTATCCTGATGGTTTATTGCGGGTGACTCAGGGTCACCCTTTATCTGTACTGGGGGACACCCTTTTGGGTCTGAGGCTGTGTACTCAGGGTCACCCTTTTTAGTGTACTCAGGGTCACCCTTTTTCAGCGCCGTGAGCTCCTCTTTTTGCCTAGTATCAGGCCTTGGCGAAGCGTTGTTTTTTGCGGGTGGTCGAGTAGGGTTCGGCCCTCCGTTTTTCGCGATAGGTTCCGACGGTGGAGTCTTGCTATCCAGTGCTTCGATAATGATTCTATATTGGTTTCTGGCATTGCGCCCGCCGTTGTTGTCTTTCCACTTTACATATCTGTTGCGTAGCCTCTGGAGTATGCGAATGCAGCTGCGCTTTTCAAGCCTTGTCTTCCTTGCCAACTGGCGTATCGAGGGAAAGCACCGGCCATCGTCATCTGACCAGTCTGCCATTGCCAAGAGTATGGTCAGCTCTGCGCGGTTGGTGATATGCTGACAGTCCCAGACCTTGGTCATTACTTTATTGGACATTGCACTAAGCGAATTCTTTGAATGAAGGGAGCTATTGAGTTATCTGAGAAGATTAAAGTGAGCCGTCCAGATAGCCGGCGTCGATAAGCTCTTTGATCAGTTCGCGGTTTTCTGCATCGCTGCCAGGAGACTGATCAGTGAGTGATTCCAGGGTTATTTCTGCATCAACTGGAAGTCCCATGAGGTAGATCAGCAGGCCTCGTGCGGCCCAGGATAGAGCAGTATTCTCAGACTCGGTTTTGCGCAGCACTACGTAGGGCTGATCTTTACTGCGTTTTTTTCTGATGATCGGCATTGACTAGCGCTCGTTTTGGAGTTGTGACTTGATGTTTTCGAATGCTCGTGCGAGCTCCTCCACCGTACCATTGGAAGTATCAATCAGGGTGTGCAGGCTGCCTAGAAGCCATGCGTTACTGAATTCACGGGACTCTTCGGAGCTATTGATTGTCCAATCCAGTTGCTTCCTGAGCACCCGGATCTCCTTGTCCTGATGGATAGCGATGTCGCGCCATGTCAGGGCGCCATCTGATGGCGTGTGGAAGAAGAAGTCCTCCTGAAGCACTGTTAGCTCACTAAACCATTCGGCACCTGTTATCCCGTTCTGGTGGCGGTGTCCGTCCTGCAGGAGTCTGGATTCCATCTCTTGAGCAATAGAGCTGTTCTTGCACTCTCTGTACTTGATGAGTGTTATTTCAAGCTTTTCACCCCAGCAATTTGATTGCTGTATGCTCTTGCGTCGTGCATCAGGGTGGTTAGTTGTAAAACCGATCTTCCACGCCGATTTTGCCTCACAGTACATCAGGTACACACAGGCGATGTCTTGGATATCTGATTTCATTATTGGATTTGGTATTGCGGACGCGCCGCTGATTAGAAGGGGAGGTCATCGTCCACGGTGGCCGGCTTTTCGACGTACAGCTTTGCCTGGAAGCGCTCAATCATCGCATCCGCCATGCGTTTGAAGTTGCCTGTAAAGGAGTCCACCTGTGGCTCACATTTCTCAATAGCTGTCTCTAGCCATCCGCCGGCCTGTGCATCCTTCAGGTACTTCTCCATCGTGTCCAGGCGCTGCTGCGACGTGGGTCCAGGTTGGTCCGGATCACTTTGCTGGGACTGCTGCGCTGGTGCTTGCTGAGCAGGGGCCTGTTGCCGCTGTAGAGCTTGCTGGCCTTGCTGCTGCCGGCTCTGCTGCGAGCTCTGCGCCTGCTGAGGCAGCTGGTTAGAAGTGTCCATCTGCCAGGTCTCAATGCCGCGGTAAGAGTCGGCGCTCTTGCCGCGCACAAACCAGTCGCCGCCGTTTTGCTGCTTCTGCTTGCCCCAGCGAATGCGCTTACCGCTCTGGAGGTGAACAAAGCCGGCGTACTCGTTTCCGTCTGCGCCGTTTTCGCAGTAAGGCATCCATTCAATGAGATCCGCGCCTTCCTGGGTGATGGCCATGTTAAGTCTTGCGATCTTCCACGCTTCTCTAACAAGCTCCTGCGTCGTATTTGCCTCAACCACTATAGGGAGGCATCCAAGATGTACGGTCGTCTTCATTATGGCAGCTGGCTTGTGAGTTCGCGGAAGAGACGTTCGCTGCCAGCTGCGCCAGCAGGGGAGAGCATGCGCTCTCTGGCATCCTTGCAATAGCGCTCGCGAAGCTCATCTAGATCCGCCTGGGCGCGCTCGCCCTTGATAACTGCTTCTTCTTTCCGGAGGCTTTCGATCTGCACATCATTGCGCAGCTTGTGGTTTTCAGTGCGCAGTAGGCCATTCTGCTGGTCCAGCTTAGCGTTCGCCTGGATGAGCGCCTCATTCGCTTGAGTGAGTTTGGCATTCTGCTCTCG
Organism: Bacteroidota bacterium; assembly: GCA_039111535.1. Lineage (NCBI taxonomy): Bacteria > Pseudomonadati > Bacteroidota > Bacteroidota bacterium. Next base: position 15,069 of record JBCCIM010000128.1, read on the forward strand.
CAGTTTGGCCAGTTCTTTGACAACTTCCTGCGCTGGGCGCACCTTGATTAGCTCTAATAGTTTTTTCATATTGGCAAGTCTTATGGGGCGCCGGCCTTCCCTGCAAGGATTCAGGCCGGCGCCAGTGAAGCGGATTTTGTCCTATGACAGGCCCACAATCCGCGATAAGGAGCCGTCCATACGAACCAGAGTTCGCTTTGGGAAATCCACTGGCGCAGCTGTCTCGGAAATAAGCTGCGTCAGTGGCGGACGGCATTTAAAGTCAATTTCTAAATGATCAGGATGCGCGGCTGTAGATGCGCTCTTCGCGCTGCACGCGGCGCTTGGTGTCCCGCACGCCTGTCGCAAGCCTGATCTCGCAAGCTGCTGCATGACCGAAGTGATGCAGATGTGTTTTGCCCGTGAAGCCAATCAGCCCAGCAATTTGATCTGCTATCTTCCTTGCCTCAAAGCTGTGCTTGCAGCGTACGCGAAGTGATCCCTGAAATGGGCGCTTGTGCTTTTCATTTTTTGGATTGCCAACCACGCCACGCGCATTGTTGACGCCCATCATCGCAACAATTGCAGATGCCTTGCGATTAGCTAGAGCCCGGTTGTCGAAGTAGAAAGGCAGCGATCCCTGAAAAGCGCCTGCACCTCTGAAGAAGATCAGTTTCTGCTTGTGATGCCGGCCACCTTCATCTTCAAATGTGATCTTGTAGTCATTAAGACCCGCAAGCTCGCGCCGGATATCAGCAGCAGCGCCGCTTTGCTCCAGTACTTCGCGTCTGTGACTTGTAAGATCAGGCCCTACAGATGGGTCGTAATTGGCTTTCTTGCTATAGTTGCGACGCTTTGCGCGCACCTCGTTCAAAGAACTGCGTCGATTTTCGGGAGTGGGTTTGACATCTCGGAGCTTGCCAGCACTTCGCAGGCTGTTGATCTGATCGTCTTCGTAGCCATTAAGCGTACCTTCGACTAGCCAGGTAAACACGTTACCGCGTCCACCTACCCAGTAGAATTCGCCTATGAGCTTCTTGCGCTCCCATTTGCCCTCAGAATTGAGGATTTCGACGTGTTTAATTGCAGGACCACTTGGATCTTTCTGCGTTTGAGAAGTATATTGAGACATACTGAAAATCCTTTAAGGGTTTAGAAAATCCAGCACTTGTTTGGCGACGGGGCTGGATTTTTGCGTTTATGAATATTCGAGTTCGGGTTTTTCCTCATTCACATAGCGCCAGGCCTCCTTTAAGGCTGCGAGTCTTACAAAAGACGAGAGGCTTCGCTCGCTCTTGTTGGCGGCAGTTTTGAGTAATTCGAGTTCTTTTTCTGACAGAAGAGAAACAACCCTTTCTTTTTTTGCTTCCATTGTCATAATATTGCAATGTTGTATGCAACTACGTGTAATATATGCAAAAAGTTGCACAAGTGCAAATAGGTGCGTGATATAAGAATTAATTTGCAGTGAATATGCAGCTTGAGAAAAATGGTTTATGCGAAGCCATGTTGGTTGCTCGTAAGGAGAGAGAGTTAACCCAGAAGGGGGCTGTAGACTTTTTGGCCCAAAGAGGTGTCGAAATGTCTCTCCGTACATACGTGTCATATGAGTCCGGAAAATCGGAGCCGAGTTTCTCTTTGGCGATAGACATTTGCAGAGCTTTTGGCATTAGTGTCTGGCTTGGAATCCGAGATGATGGATTGTCTGTGCTTGTATTTGAGCAAATGGGCTCAGGTAGCGAGTCGCACCCCTTTTTGAGAGGGGGAGATTCTGAGGATGCTGCAGGTAAACTGTTCAATGTTTGGTTTGAGGATGCAGACAGGCTCAAAGAGGAAAATGAAAGCCTTAAAAAGGAGGTGCCGGCCCTGCGAGCCCAGTTAGAGTTGCTCAAGGATCTTGTTAAAGACATTAAAGCCGGCCCAGAGAACTGAGCTATTGGATCTTTCTGCGTTTGAGTAGTATATTTTGCCATACAATGTGGTACCTCTCGTAGGTATTTAAACCAGTTTCAGTTTGCCGACCGGGACTGGTTTTTTCTATTTAGGGAAATTTGTTAGGCTGCTACCGCAGTCTGGGATTCGGTCTCCATCATTTGCCGAATGTCACGCAAATCTGCGCGGATATGGTTTTCCATCCGATCCGTGATGTATGCAGCCATAGAGAGTCCACGAGCACTAGCTGCAAGCTTTAGCCGCCGCTTGAATTCCGGTTTTGCTCGAAAATTGACAACTTCTGGCTTCTGCATAGTTATATTGTGTGTTGTGTTTGTGTATACAGATAATATAACTAAGAGTTAGTCGTTTGTCAATAAGAGTTAGTGGTTAATTTGTTAAGATATCATGAAGAGTGAGTCAAGTAATAGTGTCAATGGGCACCCTTACCCGCTAGAGACGGCTGCTCCTCGACAGCATGAGATACTGTTAGTGATGAGTGCTGAGGACAAGGCTATGTCCCCTAAGTCTATTCAGGCCTCGACCGGATTGAGGCGCGAGAACGTTCAGGAAGCACTTGGCAGCATGCTGAGTGCGCATTTGGTGCACAAGGAAGGTTATGGGAAGTATAGGATTGGCCCAGATGTCTCGGGATTCATCGTAGAGGTGTTGGAATTGGTGAGGTCGCTAGGAATGGAGATGGCCTATTTGGATTGGAATAGTGAGTGGATTGAGGGTGTGGATGATACGAATGACGCAGGAATGGATTCTGAGGTTTACATTGAGAGGATGAATCGACTCCGTGTTGCATTTCCTGACGCATGGAAGTTGGAAAATGAGCGCATTCGAGAACCGATGTTGTTAGTGCGGCAATATATGCATCGGTTTAGCTTTTTTAACTTTGTGCAGATGATTGAGAGATCTAGAACTGTTAGTAGTGCTCTTAGTCATGCTGTGAAAGGGGGGCGCCATAAGCTTGGCCCAGGTGAGAGTTTGGCGGATTCTTCCCGGATTATATCCGAGCAACTGCAAATAATCAGCACTCGCATTACGAGGCTGAAAGAGGAGCGAGGTCTTTCTTGGGAGGAAATTGGGGCTTCGGCGGGAGTTGCGGCCAGAGTTGCACAACAGTGGGGCGATGGCGATTCGTCACCTCCTGCAGAGAAGATTCCAGCGCTGGCACAGCTACTTGGCTCGACTCCATTGTATCTGCTTGGCGTCGCTGACCCAGGAGAGGACCACGCGGCCACGCTGAACAATTATGTAGCGCAGAATAAGAAGGCAGAGGCGGAGGGAAAGATGGAGGTGGTGGACATCGATGTTGGGCCTGGTGACTACATGATGCGCGTTATACCGATATACGATGAAGCCGGCAATGTCGAGTACTACATCCGCGCGACGTACACGGGACTGACGAAGGAAGAAGGGGAAGAGCTGCGCAATAGTGGGGGGTAAGAGTTGTAACGTTACGAATAGTGGTTGGAGCTGGTGGAAACTAGTGGTTTCTGAGTAATTAATTTTAAAGGTGGTGCAATGAGCCGAGATGATAAATTTACTTTCGTTTACGATAAGGCTAACAATAAGCCAACAATTGTTGCCACGGGAGCTATTGGTGGGCCAACTCCAAACGGTAGCATGATTATAGCTCATCTGTTTCTCGAATATGGCTCGGTTCCTGCATTAGCTACTTATCCTATCGTTGATTCTAACCGTCTTGATCTTTCCTCAGAAGAAGCCGATTTAGTTCAAAGAGGTAATGCTACTAGGGATATTCAAGCTACTCTAGCTCTGTCACCACAAAATGCCTTAGTGATTGGTGAATGGTTGATAAAGCATGCTCAAGGGATCCTTGGTGGCTCAGGCGATGTAAACAAGTAAGTATCTAGAAATAGTGAAGACCTGTCATGGAACAAATTTTTTTAGATCTACGGGAAGATAATCAGATAGGAATGGATCCTGTTCACTGGGAGCTAATCTATGACCCGTCTTTCAAGGAGCAGTGGGATGCAAATCTCTTAGACAATTTCCTTGAGTCTTTGCTTGACGCTAAACAGACTCCTTCCGAGATAGGCAAAGAGCAAACAGAACTACATGTTCTTGATATTGCACCTATTGATGTTGGTGGCAGGGAATTTTATGTCTTGAGAACCGAGGAGGGAGGTGTAGCGATATTAGATCTCGCCTGGCACCTGATTGGGCGGGGTGCTACATTTGCAGAGGCGTACAAAGATCTTATGCGCGATTCAAGAGCTCTTTTGAGGCATTATATGAATCGAAACTCGGCAAATATTTCTTTTGAAGCTCAAGAGATGATCCGATTCCTTGTTCAAACTGTTGATCACTCTGGAGCCTATGATCAATATCATGATCTTGATCTATTGTTCAAAAATGTTGCATGGGTGTAAACACCGGTGCTTCACTTCCTGGTCGTACAGAAATTTGACGAATTTTGACCCCCAGGGATTGTCATTATTATCATCAACCTGGAGTATACAGTTTCGTACTGGAAAAGACCAAAAATGGTATCCTCCAAAACTGTCACTGATCCTTGAGAGGTTTAAAAAACTACACAAAGAAAGACTCAAGACTAATTACGAGATAAAACCACTTTAAGGGAAGTTTGTGATAATGATCTATATCTATATATACTGTAAGTTATATCACTGCATAAAAAGCTGCGGAATACAACACCATACATCACCGTATAGGGACAAATTTCTTCCATAAATGGAAGAAATTTGTTCCTATTCGGTGAC